>NZ_DDHH01000057.1:0-51803 GCF_002338015.1 Rhizobium sp. UBA1881 | reverse complement strand
GCCTGATGGACTTTTGCAGATTTCCCGAATTGGCGCCGAACGCGCCGCTTTTCGCAGATCATGGTTCGCCAGCGCACATGCGCTCGAAATCGCTCCTTTTCGCCTGCTGTCGTTAAGACAGCTAACCAAACGGCGAACGCGCAAGGCGAGCATCTCGTATTTACAGGCTTTCCATCTTCGTTTGCCGGATATGCAATGAGGCTATTCAATGGATAATTCACCGAACCCACCGGCGCTGTTAGGTCGCCTGTGGCTGGTATTGCTCGGCGCGATCATCACGCTCGCCGGGCTGTTTTTCGCGATCGGCGGCGGCAAGCTCGTCTCGCTGGGCGGCAGCTGGTACTTCCTGCTCGCCGGCATCGGACTGGTCATCGCAGGCCTGCTCATCATCCGCCGCAGGCCGCTGGGCGCACTGCTCTTCGGGCTCGTCTTCGTTCTTTCGGCCATCTGGGCCATCTGGGACGCAGGCTTTGAGTTCTGGCCGCTGATTTCGCGGCTGCTGGCGATTGCCGTCGGCTCCATAGTCGTTGCCGTCTCCTTCCCTTTGCTGCGTCGCTCGGCCGGCCGCACGCCCGCTTACGGCGCCTCGTTCGGTCTGGCTCTGATCCTCGCGATCGGCACTGGCGCGGCCTTCTACGGCATGTTCATCCCGCATCCGCCGGTTGTCGCCACTGGCGCCGGCCCGGCCCGCACGCCGGTCGATCCGGCCCGCGAACAGAAGAACTGGGAAGCCTACGGTAACACCTCGGGCGGCAGCCGCTTCGCCGCACTCGACCAGATCAACCTCGACAACGTCAACGATCTGAAGGTTGCGTGGGAATACCACACCGGCGACACGCCGATCAGCCCCGGCGCCAACGGCGCGGAAGACCAGGAAACTCCGCTGCAGGTCGGCGACCGTGTGTTTGTGTGCACCCCACACAACAACGTCATCTCGATTGACGCCGATACCGGCAAGGAAATCTGGAAGGCCGAGATCAACGCCAAGTCGTCTGTCTGGATGCGCTGCCGCGGCCTCGCTTACTTCGATGCGACGCGCGCACTCGAACAGCCTTCGGCACCGAACTCCACGCCGGTCACCGCGGTCAACGTCGCACCCGGTGCGCTTTGCGAACGCCGTATCCTGATGAACACGATCACCGCCGAGCTGATCGCGCTCGACGCCGACACCGGCGCGTTCTGCCCGGATTTCGGCACCAACGGCCGCGTCGACCTGAAGGTCGGCATGGGCCAGGCGGCTGATCCGAGCTACGTGCTCACCTCGGCGCCGACGCTTGCCGGCACCACCGTCGTCGTTGGCGGCCGCGTTGCCGATAACGTCAGCACCGACATGCCTGGCGGCGTCATGCGCGGTTTCGATGTCGTGACCGGTCAGCTGCGTTGGGCATTCGACCCGGGCAACCCGAACATCACGCTCCTGCCGCCCCCGGGCGAAAGCTACACGCGTTCGACCCCGAACGTCTGGGCGTCGATGTCCTATGATCCCGCTTCCAACACCGTCTTCATGCCGGTCGGCAGCCCGTCGGTCGACCTTTACGGCGCGACCCGCACGGATCTCGACCACAAGTACGGCGCCTCGATGCTGGCGCTCGACGCCACCACCGGCCGTGAGAAGTGGGTCTACCAGACCGTTCACAACGATCTGTGGGACTTCGACGTTCCGATGCAGCCTTCGTTCATCGACTTCCCGAAGGCCGACGGCACGACGGTTCCTGCTCTGGTGTTCGGCACCAAGGCTGGCCAACTCTATGTGCTCGATCGCGCAACCGGTCAGCCGCTGACCAAGGTCGACGATGTACCGGTGAAGCCGGGCAACATCCCGAACGAGCCTTACGCTCCGACCCAGAAGCTCTCCGTCGGCATGCCGCAGATCGGCGCCAAGACGCTGACCGAAAGCGACATGTGGGGTGCGACGCCGTTTGACCAGCTGCTGTGCCGCATCGCCTTCAAGGGCATGCGCTACGATGGAGTCTACACGGTTCCGGGCACCGACCTCGCGCTCAATTTCCCGGGCTCGCTGGGTGGCATGAACTGGGGCGGCCTTTCGACCGACCCGAACTCGAACTACATCTTCGTCAACGACATGCGCCTCGGCCTGTGGATCCAGATGAAGGAAGCCGCACCGACCAAGGCCGTCAACAGCGGTGGCGAATCCGTCAACACCGGCATGGGCCTCGTGCCGATGAAGGGTACGCCCTACGCGGTCGACAAGAACCGCTTCCTGTCGGCGCTCGGCATTCCCTGCCAGGCTCCGCCCTTCGGCAGCCTGACGGCGATCGACATGAAGACGCAGAAGATCGCTTGGCAGGTTCCTGTCGGCACCGTCGAAGACACCGGCCCGCTCGGTATCAAGATGGGTCTGCCGATCCCGATCGGCATGCCGACGCTCGGCGGCACGCTCGCCACCCAGGGCGGCCTGATCTTCATCGCCGGTACGCAGGACTTCTACCTGCGCGCCTTCAGCACGGCGACCGGCAAGGAAGTCTGGAAAGCCCGTCTGCCCGTTGGCAGCCAAGGCGGCCCGATGACCTACAAGTCGCCGAAGACAGGCAAGCAGTACGTCATCATCTCGGCCGGCGGCGCACGCCAGTCGGATCTTCGTGGCGACTACGTCATCGCCTACGCTCTGCCGAACTAAACGTCAGCGCAAGCAGCAGAAAGGGGCCGTTCAGCGGCCCCTTTTTTGTGCATGGACGAGATTTGTCACATATCGTGCAAAAAAGAGTGAAAACCTATCTGCGCCCTTGGCGATCTGCCGCGTCGGCTGCATAATGTGAGTCTGACGAGTATCGCGGCTATCGGCTACAGACTGTCCCGAACTTCGTAAGCGCATTGTAATAAAATAGTCTGACGCGTTCTATCTCGCGAGCCGACACGTAGCGATCCCGTCCTCATTCAACCGGCCGCGGGAGAGCAAAGATGCAGAAGAGCGAAAGCGACGTATTCGATCTGTTTTCGGAGATCTATACGAACGCCGCGCAAGAAGAGCTAAGTCTCCAGGAATACCTCCTGGCCTGCCGTGATGACAAACGACTATATGCCACCGCGCAGGAACGCATGGTGGAAGCCATTGGCGAACCTAAACTAATCGACACCAGCGCCGATGAGCGATTGGGCCGCATATTCTCCAACCGCACCGTCAAGATTTATCCCGCCTTTGCCGATTTCTATGGAATGGAAGACACGATCGAGCGGATCGTCGGCTATTTCAGATATGCCGCGCAAGGTCTCGAAGAGCGCAAGCAGATCCTCTATCTCCTCGGTCCTGTAGGCGGCGGCAAGTCGTCTCTCGCCGAACGGCTGAAGAAGCTGATGGAGCGCTTCCCGATCTACACGCTGGCGATCGACGGACAGGTGAGCCCGGTCTTCGAATCGCCGCTGGGCCTATTCCAGCCGGAGCGCATGTCCGATCTTTTGGAAGACAAGTACGGGATTGCCAGACGCCGCCTCACCGGACTGATTTCCCCCTGGGCCACCAAGCGGCTCGACGAGATCGGCGGCGATATCTCGCGCTTCAGCGTCGTCAAGCTGATGCCATCAAGGCTTCGTCAGATCGCGATTGCCAAGACCGAGCCGGGTGACGAGAACAATCAGGACGTCTCGGCGCTGGTCGGCAAGGTCGATATCCGGCAGCTGGAAAACTACAGCCAGGCCGACCCCGATGCCTATTCCTACAGCGGCGGCCTCAACCGCACGACGCAAGGGTTGCTCGAATTCGTCGAAATGTTCAAGGCGCCGATCAAGGTGCTGCACCCGCTGCTGACGGCAACACAGGAGGGCAGCTATAACGGCACCGAAAACTTCGGCGCCTTCCCCTATCAGGGCATCGTGGTTGCCCACTCCAACGAATCCGAGTGGCAGCAGTTCAAGAACAACCGCAACAACGAGGCCTTCCTCGACCGTATCCTCGTGGTCAAGGTGCCCTATTGCCTGCGCGTGACCGAGGAGCGGCAGATCTACGAGAAGCTGCTGCGCGAAAGCGAGCTCGCCAAGAGCGCCTGCGCGCCGGAGGTTCTCGAAAACCTGAGCCGCTTCACGGTCGCGACCCGCCTGATCCGCCACGAAAACTCACCGCTCTACACCAAGATGCGCGTCTATGACGGCGAGAACCTGAAGGACACCGACCCCAAGGCCAAGTCCGTGCAGGAATATCGTGATGTCGCCGGCGTGGACGAGGGGATGAACGGCATCAGCACCCGCTTTGCCTTCAAGGTGCTCTCGGAGACTTTCAACTACGACACCAAGGAAGTCGCCGCCGATCCCGTGCACCTGATGTACATCCTCGAGCAGGCGATCAAGCGCGAGCAGTTTCCGAAGGAAATGGAGGCCAGCTACCTCGACTTCATCAAGTCGGAGATCGCCACCCGCTATGCCGAGTTCATCGGTCACGAGATCCAGAAGGCCTATCTGGAGTCCTATAGTGAATATGGCCAAAACCTCTTCGACCGCTATATATCCTATGCGGATGCCTGGCTGGAGGACCAGGATTTCAAGGATGCCGATACCGGCCAGATTCTGAACCGCGAAATTCTGGACAGCGAACTCTCGCAGATCGAAAAACCCGCCGGCATCGCCAATCCCAAGGATTTCCGCAACGAAGTAGTGAAGTTCACCCTGCGAGCAAGGGCGCGCAATGGCGGCCGCAATCCGGCATGGACAAGCTACGAAAAACTTCGCGAGGTGATCGAAAAGCGGATGTTCGGTCAGGTCGAGGATCTGCTGCCCGTCATCAGCTTCGGCTCCAAGAAGGACAGCTCGACTGAAAAGCAGCATGACGAATTCGTTCAGCGGATGATTGAGCGCGGCTATACCGCACGCCAGGTCCGCCGCCTGGTCGATTGGTACATGCGGGTGAACAAGGCCGGTTAACGATGCCAAAACCGGAGCCAAAGCGAGGGATTGGCGCATGCCGAATTTCATCGACCGCCGGCTTAACCCGAAGGACAAGAGCCTCGGCAACCGGCAACGATTCCTTAAACGCGCCCGCGACGAGCTGAAGCGGGCGATAAAGGATCAGATCAAATCCGACAAGATAGCGGATATCGACACCGCTCATGGCGTTCCGATGCCCGCGCGGGGCGCCGGCGAGCCGAGTTTCCGACCCTCTTCCACATCGGGCAATCGGGAACATGTGCTGCCGGGAAACAAGGAGTTTTCCGCAGGCGACCGGATTTCCAAACCCGATGGCGGCGCGGGCGGCGGTGGCGGACATGGCGCGGGCGGCGGCGGAAGCGATGACGACTTTCAGTTCATCCTGTCGCGCGAGGAGGTACTCGATCTTTTCTTCGAAGATCTCGAACTGCCCGATCTAGTCAAGCTGAGCCTGAAGGAAACGGTGACGTTCAAGCCGCAACGCGTCGGCTTCACCACCTCGGGTTCACCCACCAATATCAATATCGGCCGCACCATGCGCAACAGCTTTGGCCGACGCATGGCCTTGCAACGACCGAGCGAGCGGCAGGTGAAGCTCATTACCGACGAGATTGCCGCTCTCGAAACCGAGAAACCGTTATCGACTGAGTCCCGCCGCAAACTGACGGCTTTGCGCGACGAGCTTACAGCACTTGAGCGCCGCCGGCGGCGGATTTCCTATGTCGATCCCGTCGACGTTCGCTTCAACCGCTTCGAGCGTCAGCCGGTGCCGAACGCCAATGCCGTGATGTTCTGCCTGATGGACGTCTCGGCCTCGATGGGTGAGCGAGAGAAGGATCTCGCCAAGCGCTTCTTCGTACTGCTGCACCTCTTTCTCAAGCGCAGATACGGCCGGATCGACATCATCTTCATCCGGCACACCGATGAGGCGCATGAAGTCGATGAGGAGACCTTCTTCTACAGCAAGCAAAGCGGCGGCACGGTGGTCTCCACGGCTCTCGAGGAGATGCAGCGAATCATCGAAGCGCGCTACCCGGCCGACATGTGGAACATTTACGCGGCGCAGGCGTCGGATGGCGACAACAGCAGCGGCGATTCGGAGCGATGTGCGGCACTCCTGCGCGGCGATCTGATGCGGCTTTGCCAATATTACGCTTACGTCGAAATCATCGACGAGCGCGAGACCGAAATATTCGGCGCCACCGACAATGGCACATCGCTCTGGCGCGCCTACCGAACCGTCGATGGCGAAATCCCCAACTTCCACATGGCCCGCATCGCAAGACCAGGCAATATCTACCCGGTCTTCCGTAAGCTCTTCAGCCGCAAAGCCGGCGCGCGTACGCATAACTGAGGGAACACCGATATGGCGAAGCGAGCGGAGAGTTCCGAGCTGCTGTTTGAAGGCTCCGACTGGAATTTCGGAACGCTATCGATCGTCCACGATGCCATCCAGGATATCGCGATCGGCGAGATGGGACTGGATATCTATCCGAACCAGCTGGAGATTATATCGTCGGAACAAATGCTCGACGCCTATTCCTCGGTCGGCATGCCCTTGATGTATCAGCACTGGTCCTTCGGCAAGCGCTTCATTTACGAAGACAGCCTCTATCGCAAAGGCCACCGGGGGCTCGCCTACGAGATCGTCATCAATTCCAACCCCTGCATCGCCTATCTGATGGAGGAGAACACGATGGCCATGCAGACGCTGGTCATCGCCCACGCCTCCTTCGGCCACAACCACTTCTTCAAGAACAACTATCTGTTTCGCCAGTGGACGGATGCCGGCGCCATTCTCGGCTACATGGACTTCGCCAAGAAATATATCGCCAAGTGCGAGGAGCGACACGGCACCGAGGCGGTCGAGGCGATCCTCGATTCCGCCCATGCGCTGATGGACAACGGCGTCTTCCGCTACCGCCGCCCTCCCCGCCTCTCCTCCGAGAAGGTGCGCGAGCGGGCGCGTGAACGATTGGAATATGAGGAGCAGACCTATAGCGACCTCTGGCGCACCCTGCCTTCTTCCGTCGACAGCCGCGATCCGCACGAGGCGGAGCGCAATGCCTCAGAACGCAAGAAAGCGCTTAACCTCCCGGAGGAGAATCTTCTCTACTTCATCGAGAAGCACAGTCTGATCCTTGAGCCCTGGCAGCGCGAGATCCTCAGGATCGTGCGCATTATCGCCCAATACTTCTACCCGCAGCGGCAAACCAAGGTGATGAACGAGGGGTGCGCGACCTACGTTCACTACACGATCATCAACCGGCTGTTTGATCAGGGCAAGATCAGCGAAGGCAACATGCTGGAGCTCTTGAGCAGCCATTCCAATGTCGTCTTCCAGCCGGGCTTCGACGATCCCCGCTTCTCGGGCATCAACCCCTACGCGCTCGGCTTCGCGATGATGCAGGATATCGAACGCATCTGTACCAATCCGACGGACGAGGACCGGAACTGGTTTCCCTCCATGGCCGGCAACAACGATCCGATGGGGACTTTGCGCGACGCATGGGCGAACCACCGCGATGAATCCTTCATCCTGCAATATCTGAGCCCAGCCGTGATCCGCAAGTTCCGGCTTTTCAGGCTGTCCGACATGGCGGCCGACAAGTTCTGCGAGGTTTCATCCATTCACAACGAACGCGGCTACGCGGAGATCCGCTCAGCACTCGCCCGCAGCTACGATGTCAGCGCCAGGCAGCCCGATATCCAGGTCGTCGACGTCGATCTCCTCGGCGACCGCAGGCTTCGGCTGAAGCACACGGTCAATGACGGCCTTCTTCTCGAAGAAACCAGCCGCAACGAGACCCTCACCCATATCCGTCATCTCTGGGGATATGAGGTCAGCCTCTCTGGTGTCGATGGCGCGACCGGCAACGCCCTCTACGATCACTCGACCGGATAGCCGGCACTGATCCGTGGAACGACATCGAGTGCTTCTCGTTTTCCATTCACGAGAAGGAGAAAGCCATGTCAAACGTCGTACGAAACGGTGAAAGCGCCGACAACAATGCCACGACCGCAAACACCTTCGGGAAATCCGTCGAAAGCCAGGCGCAAATCGAAGATGCAGCACGCACGGGATCCGAGGCTGTCGGACAGGGCGAAGCTCTCAACATCTATCGTCTCGAGCCCATTGCCGAGCCAAGGGATCCGCGTTGGGATAATTCGCCCGGACATGGCAGTCTCGTGGTTGCCGCCCGCACGGCAGGGGACGCTCGCATCGTTGCGGCGTCCAAGGAGCTCGACTTCATGGAAGTCGACACCGCACCGGCGGATGACGTCACGACGGTGAACGCCAGCGCCTTCCGGGACGACAAGCTTTACACCGTGATCGAGATCGAGCACGGGCGCCAGGACGTGAGACGAGGCGTTATCGAGGGATCGGTGTCTGTGGATACGATAATATCCGTTCAGGTTTAGCGTCTGGGCATCTGTGCCAGGGCCGGCCGGGAACAAACCTGCTGGAAACCTCGTTCAATAACTATCTCGGAATAGACCCATCCGAGACTCTCCTGTGGCGAAGCGCTCGCAGTGCCGGGCGCTTTGCCATCGGGCTCTGTGGAAAGGAGACTAGGATGATCAACCGCGCCAAGCAGACAGCAGACGAATATCGCCATCTCGGAGGGCGGCGGTTGGCAGCTTTTGACGACAACAAGGCCTCCACCCGAGCCTGGGACAAAGACACGCCCGAAGCCGAGCGCTTCTGGCAAACCAGGATTGCAATCCTTCCCGACAGAGAGCGGGCGGAGGTGCAATCGTTTCTGCCGTCGATTGTCGACGAAAGCGATGAGCCACGCGGCAGACACTGATCTCTGTCCTTCAGTCTTGAAACTTTCTGATTTTCAGAACGTTTAGCCCTTATGAGGGACGATGATATTGATCCGACCAATGCTGGCAGCACCCGACCGGGTGACGATGTAAACCCGGTCCACGATCAGGCGCCGACGCCTGATGTAGCTGACATAGACCCTCCACCGGACATCCCGAAACCCGAAGAAAACATGACGCCCGAGGAAGTCGAGGCGGCACGCAAGGCTTACCTGCTCAAGAGGTTCTGGATCAGCGCGCGTGGCTACTGGACACGGCGCGGCGATACGCTGGCCTGGCCACTATCCATCGGCCTGCTGGCGCTCATCGGACTGAATGTCGGTTTCCAATACGGCATAAACGTCTGGAACCGCGGCCTTTTTGACGCGATCGAGAAGCGCGATGCGCCGACGGTCTATTTCCTCGGCGCCCTTTTCCCGCCGCTCGTGCTGGGAAGTGTCGCCCTCGTCACCATTCAGGTCTACATGCGCATGAAGATGCAGCGGCGTTGGCGGTCATGGCTGACGAAGGCGCTCATCGGACGGTGGCTGGCCAGCGGTCGCTACTATCAGCTAAATCTCATCGGCGGTGACCACAAGAATCCGGAGGCGCGCATTTCCGAGGACATGCGCATCGCCACCGAATCCCCCGTCGATTTCGTCGCCGGCGTCATAGCGGCCTTCGTCTCCGCTTCGACCTTTATCGTGGTGCTCTGGATGATCGGTGGAGCATTGTCGTTGCCGATCGCGGGGACCGTGATCACCATTCCCGGCTTTCTCGTCGTCACGGCCGTTCTCTATGCCGTTATCACTTCGACCTCGATCGCCTATATCGGCCGCCACTTCGTCAAGGTCTCGGAGGCGAAGAACCAGGTCGAGGCCGAATTCCGTTACACGCTGACGCGTGTACGCGAGAATGGCGAAAGTATCGCCCTGCTTGGCGGGGAAGACGAAGAGCGCAACGACCTAGACAAGACCTTCGGGAACGTTCTGCACCAGTGGGCTCTGCTCGCGCGTCAGTACATGCGAACGACCCTGGTTTCGCATGGCTCGATGCTGATTGCGCCCGTCGTGCCCGTCCTGCTCTGCGCGCCCAAATTCCTAGATGGCAGCATGAGCCTGGGCCAGGTCATGCAGTCCGCGTCCGCGTTCACCATCGTCCAAAGCGCGTTCGGATGGCTGGTCGACAACTACCCGAGGCTTGCCGACTGGAATGCATGCGCAAGGCGCGTCGCGTCCTTGATGATGTCTATCGATGGGCTGGAGCGGGCTGAACAGAGCGATGCGCTTGGACGTATCAAAAGAGGCGAAACCGAAGGCGATGCGATCCTCAGTTTGAACGATCTCTCTGTCTCGCTGGGCGACGGCACGGCCGTGGTCAAGGAGACCGAGGTGGAGATCCAGCCAGGTGAGCGGGTGCTTGTGGCCGGTGAGTCCGGATCCGGCAAGAGCACGCTGGTCCGGGCGATCGCCGGCCTCTGGCCATGGGGCGACGGCGCTGTCAATTTCCGCCCCGACAAACGCCTCTTCATGCTGCCGCAGCGACCATACATCCCATCGGGAACACTTCGCAGGGCGGTCACCTATCCGGCGGGCGCCGACACATGGACAGTCGAGGAGATTGGTGGTGTCCTTGAGCAGGTCGGACTTGGTCATCTGAAGGAGAGGATCGAAGACGAGGCGCCGTGGGACCAGACACTGTCCGGTGGCGAAAAACAACGGCTGGCATTTGCCAGACTGCTGCTGCATGATCCCGATATCATCGTTCTCGATGAGGCGACTTCGGCTCTCGACGAAAAGAGCCAGGATCGGCTCATGGAAATGCTGATCGGCGAATTGCCAAAGGCCACCATCCTAAGCGTCGGGCACCGGGTCGAACTGGAAGAGTTTCACAGTCGCAAGATTACGTTGGAAAAACGCGATGGCGGCGCAAGGCTCGTGAGCGACGTCGACCTGATCCCACGGAAGAAAAAGCGCAACGTCCTGTCGCGGCTTGTGCGACATCGACGCTGACGCGGTGGCGGCGGAACGCCCGTTCCCGACGGGGCTGAGCCGTGAACCACCCAAAGCTCATCAGCCCGGACCAGTCGAGCGCGCCCCTACAAGTTCCAGCACATCCACTTTGCCCGACCGCCCCTTGAGCTGCGCCAGGCCGAGCGGTCGAAAATCGAAACCATCGCCGACCGCATTCCTCACAGCCGCGCTGACTAGGATCGCCGTGTTGAATTCCTTGTTCAATCCTTCGAGCCTTGATGCGACGTTGATCGTGTCACCCATTGCCGTGTACTGCTGGCGCGAAGCCGCGCCGAAACTGCCGACAACCGCCGGCCCGGCGTGCAGGCCAAATCGCGTCAATAGCAGCGGACGCCCATCCTTCCGATTGGCATCGTTCAACGCATCCACGGCTGCCTTCATCGCAAGTGCGCACCGGCAGCCCTCTTCCACATGGGTTGCGGTCTCAACGGGCGCGTTCCACATGACGAAAATGGAATCGCCGAGATATTGGACAACCGTCCCGCCATGTCGCTCGGCAATGCTGTTCAGCAGCTCGAAGTAAGTGGACAGCGTTTCGACGACATCCTCCGGGGAATGTTGCTCGGATATGGTCGTGAAGTCGCGTATGTCGGTAAACAGCGCGGTTATTTCCTGCCGCTTCGCCTGGACGATCGCCGGCCCGCCCGGCCCAACGATCCGCCGAACCACCTCGCGGGGCACATAGAGCGCGAATTGGCTGATGGCGCGGCGGCTTGCAGCCAGCGCAGTCGCCAGCATGTTGATCTCGGTGATCAAGGAATGCGAGGTGATCTTTTCGTGAACATCGAGGTTGCCGATCTCGCGTGCTTCCCCAGCAAGCTGGTTGAGAGAGCGGCTGACCATGCGCGACAGAAGCACCGATGCGACCACACCGGCAATGACAAAGCCAGCAGCGATAATGAGATTGTGCATTAGCGATCGGTTGGCCTGCTCGACGAGATCCGCCAGTGGCACGACGATCGCCGCCTCGCTTCCGGCAAACAGGCCGGACACGCTGATCGGCGCGACCTGGATCAGATAGCGCTCGCCGTCGAGGTCCAGCCGCGCGAGCCCCCCGGCGCCGAAGGCTGAATCTCGTCTCAGGTTGGCCACGGTGGCCAGACTGGTATCGAAACCGCTTGCCGTTGCGCCAATGCCGCCGGCGCTTCGGGACCACAGGTCCATGAGCCTGCCCATGATTTCGGGGTCTGAGTGCGCGACCAGCTGATTTTCGTCATCGATGATGTAAGCCCGGGCGCGCGGCGAGATCTGGCTGGTATCCAGGAGGCGGCTGATCGTTCTCAGGTGGATGTTGATGCCGACCACGACCTTGCCGTCGTCGCGCATCGGCGCGGCGATCGTCAATGTCGGCGTCTTGAGCGTTCCAGCGACGTAAGGCCCGACGGAAACCGCCTTTCCATCCTGGACGACCGCCTGATACCAGGGCCGCTGCCGTGGGTTGAAGGATGCGGACTCGACTGGGCGCTCCTCGATCACTCGGGCGTCGCTATCAAGAAACCGCAGCGTCGACACGGCGTCTGGCTGGCCTCTGTTGGCGATCGTCCGGATCGCGAAAGCCGCTCCCTCCGGTGCCGACAGCGTCTGCCTGACGTCATCGCGAGCGGTAGCGATCACCTGCAGGTACGAGCCATCGGGATACCCGGTATAGACGCTTGTCGCATTGGGGACGTTGCGCAGAACTTCTAGAAAGAAATCTTCCTTCGCTCGGATATCGGCTGGCGGCACGGAGACGAGCTGTTGCATGGTCGAGGCAAGCGCCACCGCTTCGGTGCCTTCCTGCAACGTGTTGCGATATCCCTCGATCAGTCGCAGGCTCATTTCGCGCATCTGCTGCGCGCCCGCGGTGACTGCCGCGCTCGTTCCCTGGCTGAAGGCCATCCAGATGATGGGTATCGACGTGCAAAGAAGCGATCCGACGACGAGAACGCCAAGATGCAGCCTGAGCGGCCGGGACCAATCCACAAGCCCCTTGGGCGTGCCATGCCCCATCATCCCACTCCCCCAACCGTGCTCCCTTAACGCCAGCTAAGCGTGTTTTAAGCGAGCGCACAAGATGGCTGAAGGTTGCAGTCCAAGGCTACGAAGCGCGCATTGCCGTCATTTCATGCGCTATCGCGATGCTCGACATGCGGCGCGATCAAAACATGCCTCGCATCGCCTCTGCCGTCGATGCGCTCAAGCAGCATTTGCGTCGCGGTTCGAGCCAGTTGAACGACGTCCTGGTCGACACTTGTCAACCCGACCAGCGGAAGAGCGGAGACCGGCGAATTATCATAGCCGATGATGGCCAGTTCCGAGGGGACACGGATGTTTCGCATCCGCGCGATGTTGATAAGCGGGACAGCATCGAGATCCGACCAGACGAATACCGCTCGCGGACGATCGGGCGCGGATAGGAAATCGTTCAAAGCCACGGTCCTGTCGGCATCAACCGGCGGGAGCCGCAGCACTTGCCCCTTCAACCCAGCTGCCTGCATCGCCTCCAGATAACCAAGCTCTCGCTGCATGGCGACGATGGTGGCCGGCGACCCGTCCGTGTCGTAGCCAAGCATGGCGATGTCACGGTAGCCCTTCGAAAGAGCGGCTTCGACGGCGAGACAGGCGCCTTTCCGATCGTCGGAGTTGACCGTGTCGTATGTCAAAGCGTCCGGCTCGTGATGCGCGATGACCACGATCGGGATCTGCTTGGCGTAGCGCTCGAGCACCTTGCCGGAAATGCGAGGCGCTATGATCAGAACGCCATCCATCCTGTTGTCGATCATCGACTCGATCATCGATGCCTCGATCGGCTGTGCGGAGCGCCCGAGACCGACGAGCGCCTTGAAGCCGCTGTCGGCGAGGGTGTTGTTCGCCGTCTCGATCAGCCCCGGCAGGAACGGGTTGGAAAGTTCGATCGCAAGTACGCCGATCGTGTTCGTCCGTCCTCGCATCGCGCGTGCGGCCACGGAAGGGCGATAGTTGAGCTTCTCGATCGAAGCCTCGACCTTCGTGCGCAGAGGCGCGCTGACGCCATATGCGTTGCGAAGGACTTTCGATACCGCGGCAACTGAGACGCCGGCATCTTCCGCGACATGGCGGATCGTCACTCGCGTCTGCGGCCCGTCACTATCCTTTTGAAAGCTCTGCATAATCCGCCGTTCTCGTCAATCGTGGCGCGAGTATAGGCATTTTTCTGTTGCACATCAAACAGGAATGTAGAATGATATACATATAACGATACACACTTCGTTTTATATGCCCGCGCCAAAGCGGATTGGGAGGAAACATGGATATTTTGCGAGGCGGCCCGAGGGTCGCTGCTGGTTCGTCATTTCAGTTCACGGCAGCCATGGTAGCTCCATTGTGCGATGAGGGCCAAGGTACCGCTGGCACCTTCGTCTCTCGCAGCTTCCAGCTTGAACGCGCCCCTCGCGAAGCGTTGCTGAATATCTCCGCTCTCGGGCTTTACCGCGCCTTCATCAACGGTCGCCGCGTTGGCTCGGATCTGCTTACGCCTGGCTGGACCTGCTATGACGATCGTATCGCCTATCAGTCCTATGACGTGGCCAGCCTGCTTCAGCCAGGCGAAAACAACATCGAGATTTGGCTCGGCGACGGCTGGTATCGCGGCCAGCTCATGTGGGCGTCAAACCCGATCTTCAACTGCTGGGGCGAACGCACGGCCGCCATCGCCGAGCTCAGCATCGATGGCGCCTTGGCGCTGAAGACGGACTCCACCTGGAAAAGCGGGCTGACACCCGTGACGCGGAACGGCATCTATTACGGCGAAGATTACGACGCCCGCGTGAGCACAGAAGCCGCATTCGGCGTGGAAGAGCTTGTTTTCGACAAGACCTTGCTTGTTCCGCATGAGGCGGCCGCCGTTGTGGAACTCGCACCGTTTGAGCCGATCGACAGCTGGGCGGAAGAGGATGGTCGGCTGGTCTATGATTTCGGCCAGAATGCCGGCGCATATATCCGCGTCGAGGCACAGGGCGAGGCAGGCGCCAGCGTTCGCGTGGAGCATTCCGAAGTCCTCGGCCCCAACAATTTCTTCGACAATCGCAACTATCGCAGCGCCCGCGCCGAACTCGTCTACACCCTGTCGGGTGACGGTGTCGAAACATACGCGCCGCTGTTCACGTTCATGGGCTTCCGCTACGCCCGCGTTACAGTCACCGGCGACGCGAAGCTGGCCTCCATCAAGATGATCCCGATCACCTCGGTCCCGGTCGCGACAGGGGGCATCACGACGGGTGTGTCCGCCGTCAACCGCCTCGTCGAGAATACGATCTGGTCGCAGCGATCGAACTTCATCGAAATACCGACAGACTGCCCGCAGCGCGACGAACGTCTGGGATGGACGGGCGACGCCCAGGTCTTTGCCGGCACTGCGTGCTGGCTTGCCGATAGCCAGCTGTTCCTCCGGAAATTCCTTCGCGATGTGATGCACGATCAGAGAGAGAACGGAGCGGTACCGCACTTCTCGCCGGATCCGACGCGTCTGCATCCGATCAGCAACCGTGGCGATTGGGCCGGCTCGACCGGTTGGGGCGATGCGATCGTCATCATCCCCTGGCAACTCTATCTCCACTATGGCGACAAGGCCGCCTTGCAGGAATGCTTCCCCGCGATGCTACGTTGGCTGGACTACCTCTGGGGTATTTCCGATGGCCCGATCATTCGTCCCCCGGCGGTTTGGGGTGAACACGGCTTCACGTTCGGCGACTGGCTGCAGCCGGTCGGAGACAATCGCAAGCCGCGCCCGACCGTTGCTGACGATTGCGCCGCAACGCTCTACCACTTCGTCGCCACGCAGCTGACGGCGAAGATCGCAAGGGTGCTCGGCAATACGAACGAGGCGCAGCGCCTCGACGGCAAGCTTGAAAATATCCGCGAGGCATTCAAGAACGAGTTCTTCTCTCCGTCGGGCCGCATTGCGCATAACGATCAGAGCTCATGGGCGATCGCCTTCCTGTATGGCCTCGTTCCACCTGAGTACGAAGAGGCAGGTCGCGGCTATTTCCGCCGGGTCGCGGAAGAGACCGATGGCGTGATCGGCACCGGCTTTATCGGAACGCCCGCACTGCTGCCTGCCCTCACCCGTCTCGACATGCTCGACCTCGCGGAAAAGATGTTCCTCAACCGCAAGGTTCCCGGTTGGCTTTACCAGGTGGAGCGCGGTGCGACATCGATCTGGGAGCGCTGGGATGCGCTTGCAGAAGACGGGTCGATCTATGACCCCGACATGAACAGCTACAACCACTATGCCTATGGTGCCGTTTGCCAATGGTTATTCGAGGATGTGGCCGGGATCCGGCCCCTCGAGGACAAGCCGGGATTTGAGGAAATTGAGTTCGATCCCGCGATCCTTCCGACTCTGTCTCCCGTTTCGGCATGGCACGACACACGGCTTGGTCGCATCGAGGCCGGATGGAGTGTTGAGGGCGGAAAGGTGACGTGCCATCTTGAAATTCCTGATGGCATTACGGCACACATACGCGCAAACCGTGTAAGGCAGAACATGAAGGTGAACGGTGCCGACATGGCGGGTGACGCGCGTGTCCAGATCAGACAGGGACGCCACTCGATAACGTTCGACATTTGATCAGAAAGCGCGGCAAGCGCGCGAACGACATGACTAATTGTAACGGCAAATCGCCCGTCTTTGGAGGAGAAGATGACAATGCGAATGACGAAATGCAGCATCATCGCAGCGGCTACGTTGGCGCTGGCGAGTAGCGTCGCCCACGCCGATGTGACCTTGAGCGTGTTGATCGACACAAACCCGGAAACGATCGCTTCGTTCGATGCCGTTTCCAAGGCTTACAGCGAGAAAAACCCCGATGTGACCTTCGACGTCGAGCAGCGTGCGGGTGGTTCCGAAGGCGACAACATCGTCAAGACCCGTCTGGCAACCGGCGAGATGCCGGATGTTTTCCAGTATAACAGCGGCTCGCTTTTCAAAGCCCTGAAGCCTGAGCAGACAATGGCCGATCTCTCCGATCTGCCATCCGCCGCGGGCATCCTTGAGAGCTTCAAGAAGGTCGTCAGCGGAGCCGACGGTCACGTCCGCGGTATTCCGTTTGGTCCGGCGATGGGTGGCGGCATCTTCTACAACAGGAAGATCTATGCCGAGCTCGGCCTGCAGCCGCCAAAGACCTGGGCCGAATTCATCGCCAACAACGAGAAGGTCAAGGCTGCCGGCAAGGTCGCCATCGCCCAAACTTACGGCACGACCTGGACATCGCAGATCTTTGTCCTGGCTGATTTCTTCAACGTTCAGACCGAGGTGCCGACCTTTGCTGACGACTACACTGCCAACAAGGTGAAGTATGCCACGACACCTGCGGCACTTCGCGGCTTCGAGCACCAGGAAGAAGTGGCGAAAGCAGGCTTCTTCAACGAGGATTTCGGCGCCGCAACCTTCGATGACGGCATGCGCATGGTCTCGACGGGCGAAGCAGCACATTACCCCAGCCTGACCTTCGGCATCGGCAACATCCAGCAGAACTTTCCCGACAACGTTCAAGACGTCGGATTTTTCGCTGAACCCGGGACCGATGCCGCCAAGAACGGCTTGACGATCTGGATGCCGGCAGCACTCTATCTTTCTGCGAAGGCCGAACATCTCGAGGAGGCTAAGAAGTTCCTCGATTTCGTAGCCTCCAAGGAAGGTTGCGAGCTGATGGCCAAGGCGGTGCCGTCGGGTCCGTATCTGATCAAGGGCTGCGAGCTTCCCAAGGACGTGCCGCAGGCAGTCACGGACATGCTTCCGTATTTCCAGACGGAAGGCCGAAACGGCCCGGCGCTGGAATTCCTGTCGCCCGTGAAAGGACCGGCACTCGAGCAGATCACCGTCGAGGTCGGAACGGGTATCCGCTCCGCCAAGGACGCAGCCGCGCTTTACGACCAGGACGTCGCAAAGCAGGCAAAGCAGCTCGGCCTGCCGAACTGGTAACCTCCCAGACGCAGCTTGCCCGGCAGATATCTGGGCAAGCTGCTAGGAGCCGCTATGGTTATACGCAAGTCACCCTACCCCTATTGGTTCATCCTGCCGGCGGCGGTCATCTTCACCGTCCTGTTTCTGGCCCCCACAATCGCATCCTTCTGGTTCAGCCTGACACGTTGGGACTTGTTCACGACCGTGTTCATCGGACTTGAGAACTACAAGCAGTTCTTCCGCGAGCCCTTCCTGATCCAGGGACTGACGAACACCGTCATCTACGCGGTGGCGACGTCGGCCGCGAAGACGGTTCTCGGCCTGCTTCTGGCTGTCCTGCTGACATCCGGACTCTGGGCCCAGGGTCTTCTTCGAACGGTAATCTTCTTTCCCGTTCTGGTGTCGACCATCGGCGTCGGCATAACCTTTTCCGTTCTCATGCATCCGACGCGTGGCATCATCAATGTCGCGCTGGCTGCCATCGGCATCCACGGTCCCGGCTGGCTGACGGATCCGGCGCTGGCGCTCTACTCGATCGTTCTCGTCGATCTCTGGAAGGGCATCGGACTTGCGACGGTGATCTATATCGCCGGATTGGCATCCATCAGCGCCGACTACTACGAGGCAGCGCGCATCGACGGTGCAACGAGAACGCAGATGTTTTTCCGCGTGACCATCCCCCTGGTCAAGCCGGCCACGATCACCGTCATCACCCTCTCGTTGATCGGCGGCCTGCGTAGCTTCGATCTGATCTGGGCCATGACAAAGGGCGGCCCCGGCTTTTCCTCGGACGTGCTCGCGAGCGTGATCTACAAGCAATATCAGGCCGGCTTCTATGGATTATCCACGGCCGGGAACGTCATCCTGTTCGTCCTGATCGCCGCGATCGTCTTGCCGCTCACCTTCTGGCTCAATCGCAAGGAGGTCGACATATGACCCGGCGCCAGTTTTACACCGGAGCCTCCGCGTTGGTCGCATGCTGCGTGATCTTCGTGATGCCGTTCCTGTTCATCTTTCTGACGGCCGCGAAAACCAAGCAGGATGCAGCGGCACTGAAATTCACCCTGCCAAGCGAGTGGCATCTATGGACGAACTTCATAGATGTGATCCAAGCCCGCAACTATATGCTGCTGCTGGCATATCTCAACTCGACGATCATCACGGTGGCTGCCGTCACATTGCTCGTCCTGTTCGGCGCAATGGTCGGCTATGTCCTGCAGCGCCGGCCATCGCAATGGAACGCGGTCATCTATGCCTTTGTGCTGGCCGGCTTGATGATCCCGCCTGCCGTGGTGCCGACGATCTGGGTGCTGCAGGCTCTTGGCCTGTTCAAGACGCTCTCCGGCATGGTTTTGATCCAGGTTGCCTACGGCCTGTCGTTCACCGTGCTGCTCTTTCGGAGCTTCATCGCGACAATTCCACGCGATCTGGACGAAGCAGCGATTATCGACGGCGCAAAGCCGTCGCAGATCTTCTTCCGTGTCGTCCTGCCTTTGTTGAAGCCGGTGACCGTAACCGTCATCGTCGTCCAATCGATCGCGATCTTCAACGATTTCACCAACCCTCTCTACTACCTGCCCGGCCGGGAAAACGTGACCGTGCAGCTCACTCTCTATAACTTCCAGGGACAGTTCCAAACGCAGTTCAATCTGCTGTTCATGAACATCCTGCTCGTGACCATACCGCCGCTGATCGTCTTCATCTTCTTTAACCGACAGATCGTAGCGGGCATGACTGCCGGCGCAGTGAAAGGATAATTTATGACAAGTGTTGTTCTCGACGGCGTAAAAAAGAGCTTCGGCGGCCTCGAAGTCATCAAGGGCATCGATCTCACCATTGCCGCCGGAGAGTTTTGCGTGTTCGTTGGCCCGTCAGGCTGCGGAAAGTCAACGTTGCTCAGAATGATCTCAGGGCTTGAAACATCGAGCGCCGGGAAAATCGTCATCGACGACAAGGATGTGACCGACGCAGAACCCTCCGAGCGCGGTATTGCAATGGTGTTTCAATCCTATGCCTTGTACCCGCATCTTACAGTCGCTGAAAATATCGGTTTCGGCCTTTCGCTCGCGAAAAGACCCAAGGCGGAAATCGCGGAGAAGGTCAAGCAAATCGCCGATATCTTGCAACTGTCGCATCTGCTCGATCGGAAACCGAAAGCGCTTTCCGGCGGCCAACGACAACGCGTGGCGATCGGAAGGGCCATCATCCGAAATCCGAAGGTGTTTCTATTCGACGAACCGCTGTCCAACCTCGACGCTTCCCTACGATCACAGATGCGCATGGAGCTGACCGAACTGCATGCGCGACTCGGCGCGACCATGATCTACGTCACGCACGACCAAGTAGAAGCCATGACCATGGCCGACAAGATCGTCGTGTTGAACGGCGGCCATATCGAGCAGGTAGGCTCTCCGATGACGCTTTACAACGGGCCGCAGACAGCCTTTGTCGCGGGCTTTATCGGATCCCCCAAGATGAACCTCTTTGAGGGAGCGATCGCCAAGGCAGAGGGATGTCGCATATACGGTGTCCGACCCGAGCACCTGTCGCTTTCGCCGACCGACGGCAAGTGGCGAGGCACCGTCCGGCACATCGAGCGGCTGGGCGCGGATTCTATCGTCCATCTCGATGTCGAGACGCTGGGATCGTTGCTGGTTCGCACCGACGGCGACAAGGCCATCACCATCGGCGACGCGGCGTTCGCCTCACCAATGCCGAGCAAAGAACATCGTTTTAGCTAGGCGCTGCCTTAAATATCGGGGAAAACCGACTAGCGTTGGCAGACGCTGGAGGTAACCGTGGTGAAAATCGGAGCAGTTACGAAAAGCTAGCTGCGATCGCGCGAGCATCAAAACCCCGCATTTGCGGCGTGGTCCAAACCGCCGGGCAACCAATGCAACCCATTATCGGTTGCAGATTATGGCGGCCGTAGAATAAATAGTGACGTCGAACAAACAAGGCCGCCTCTCATGAAGGCGGCCTCAATTTTACATCTGCTACGCGCAGATGGCGAAGCAGATGTATTGCCGCTATAGATTCGCGTTCTTGGTAGTTGAAGTTTTCGACCAACCGAGACCATGATATAATAGGATCGCACCGATCGTTGCGGTGCCGATGCCATCTAGCGTAAATCCTGCTACTGCCAGCTTAAAGTTGCCCGCGCCCAGCACAAGCGCAACGCCGACAGTGATGAGATTGCGCGGTTCGGCGAAATCGACCTTGTTTTCAACCCAGATGCGGCCGGCAGTCGCTGCGATAAGCCCAAAGACGACGATCGAGAGGCCGCCGATGACAGGGGCGGGGATGGTCTGTATCAGGGCTCCGAATTTCGGCGAAAAACCAAGTAGGATCGCGACCGCGGCCGCGACAAGGAACACGAGTGTCGAGAAAATGCGTGTAACAGCCATAACGCCCATGTTTTCCGCATAGGTCGTCATTCCTGTGCCCCCGAACGCACCCGATAACATGGTAGCGACACCATCTCCAATGAAGGCGCGACCGAGGTAAGGGTCCAGGTTACGTCCGGTCATGGCACCGATTGCCTTGATGTGCCCCAGGTTTTCCGCGATGAGGATAACGACAACGGGCACAATTAGAGCCACGGCGGAGGCAGAGAAGATGGGTGTTGTGAAGTGCGGCCAACCGAACCATGGAGCAGCAGCCACTCCGGTAAAGTCGATGGGAGCGCCAAGCCTCAAAACGTTGGCGACGACGTAGTAGGCGAAATAGGCGAGCGCACCGCCGATGAGGATCGGCAGGCGGCGTGACATGCCTGGTGCATAGACCGCGATGGCGCCAACAGCCACGAACGTCAGGATCGCGATCCAACGCGAGAGCTGGCTCCCATCAGGGCTAGCAGCATTGATACCAGACGCGCTCGATATCGCGATCGGTGCCAGCACAAGTCCGATTGCCGCGACAATCGCACCGGTGAGGACAGGTGGCATCAACCGCTCGATCCAGCGGTGACCTGCGAACGCAACCAAGACACCGATCAGCGCATAAAGCACACCAGCGGCAATGATACCGCCCAAAGCCAGCGCGATGTTCGGATTTGGCGCGCCGGCTGTCGCTGCGGTCGCAGCAAGTACGGGACCGATGAAGGCGAAAGATGAACCAAGATAGCTCGGAACTCGACCACCAACGGCAATGAAGAAAATCAGCGTCGAGATTCCCGAGAACAGAATGGATACGTTGGGATCGAAGCCCATGATAAGCGGAGCAAGCACGGTCGAGCCGAACATCGCAACGACATGCTGCAGTCCCAGCACCAACGTCTGCGCAGCCGGCAACCGTTCATCGGGCTGGATCCGCCCTTCCGCCTTTAACCGCCAGCGCGGAAAATAGCCGCCAGTCTCGCTCATCATTCGTCCCTTCGATGTTGTTGCGCAGAACCGCGCCCGAGGCGCCTGTACGCGCTGTGACACCGGTCCAGATTAGGGTTATCGCCCATCGCATACGCAAATTGACATCTAATGTCATTGGGGTGCAGAGTTTACCCACAGTGGCTGGGCTGTTCAGTCTATCCATCGTCAGCCGTCGGGTGCACATGAGGGGAAATAAACTGGAGACACCACCAGGCACACTTCGCGACCTGCTCTTATGTGAAGCCGTTGCGCCGATGCTCGTCTACGATCGTGGGCGAGGGAGTTCTAGGCCTCGATACGGAAGAAGTATGCGATTTTTGCTCTTGTGAGCGGAAAAAAATCTGCTTTATATGAGCGATTGCTACTTGGCTTTCGGGGGAATAGCCGATGATGTGGACGCGCAGGAGCCTACTATTCGGTGGACTGGTTTCAGTCGGCGCCGTTGCGCTCCAAAAGCCGGTCGTAGCAGTGGCTCCGTCCTATTTTGCTGGTACCAGCACAGACAACGGCGTCGCTTTCAGAAGCACAAATTTCGCGAAAATCGAGAAGAAGTGGCATAGGCAGGTCGTCAAGTATTTCAGTGATGAGCCAATCGGCACTGTCGTTGTCGATACCACGCATCATTTTCTCTACCTGATCATGGAGAACAAGACCGCGATCCGGTACGGCGTCGGCGTCGGCCGTGAGGGCTTCAAATGGTACGGACGAGCGACTATCGACCGCAAGGCGCTCTGGCCGCGCTGGACACCGCCCCCTGAGATGCGCAATCGGCACCCGGAGCTTCCAGAATCCGTCGATGGCGGTTCACCGAGCAACCCGCTGGGGCCGCGTGCCATGTATCTGCTGCGCGACGGCGTGGATACCGGCTATCGCTTCCACGGTACTTTGGAGCCTGGGAGCATTGGCAGGGATGCCTCTAGCGGTTGCATCCGCATGTTCAACGAAGATGCGATCGATCTTTATCAGCGCTGTCCGATCGGGACTGCGGTGCAGGTGCTGCCACATATAGCCGATCAGGCGCAAAATGCTGCCCAGGCCAGACAGCCCCTCTCGGCGGAATGAGGAAATCACACTGATGTTTGATTTGACCGGATTGCCGAAAATACATGCTGTTGCAATCATCGTGGCGACGCTTGCTGCATGCAGTACGACTGAACTCGCCGAGGTGGAAGAGCCATTGCCAACGAAGATGACGGGCCAAACCAACGATCCGGCGCCCGGCTTCGAGAATATAGCATCTGGCAGCGAAGAAGACTTCATTCTCAATGTCGGCCGTCGCACCTATTTCGCACAGGACTCGGCAACGCTTGATTCCGTCGCCAAGGCGACATTGGATAAGCAGGCTGTTTGGCTTAATAATAACCCTCAATGGCTTGTCAAACTACAGGGCTTTGCCGACGATTCTGGATCTGGGGCAGCGATGACTTCGCTGTCGCGAAAACGTGCTGACGCGGTGATGGCCTATCTAGTAGAGAAAGGCGTCGCATCGGATCGGCTGTGGGCCAAGGGCTATGGCAACGACCGCGAAGTCAGGGATTGCACAAACCGATCCTGCAAGGTGCAGAACAGGCGCGTCGTCACCAACCTTCGCTCGCAACGCGATTCAGTGTAAGCCTTCTATCAAGGGGCATAGATCGGTTGGAGCAGCATCGCCAAGATACAATGCATGGATGAACTTTTTAAGCGGCTTCTAGTTCAGCCCTGGCGCAGCCCTACAGATATTGTGTGACTACAGCACTATTGCGAGAGTAATGCGCGGTAGGCGCCTCGTTCAGCCTAGAACGTTGCGTTCTGAACTAGGCCATCGTCCCCAGTTCTGCATCGGTCACGAATAAGTTTAGCGACGTTCAACGCGCGAGGACGGCGAGTTGCATTGTCAGTCACGTGCAGGAATGTGAGGTCTTGAACGACCGGTTGCGTGCCCGGTGGGGCACAGATTGCGAGCTCACCCCGTGCGATTTGTGGCGACAAGAGCCTCAGAGCTTCAAGACCGACACCGCCGCCGTTGATAAGCGTTGGGACAATGTAGCTGATCCGGTTGTAACTGAGCCGTCGAATGCTCGCATCATCGAAGCCGTTGAAATCGAACCAATGCTTCCAAGTCACCGCGTTCGTTTCATTGGCCAGAAGCAAATGTGACTTGAGGTCGGCAATCGTCCTGATATGTTCTGCGAGATGCGTGGCGCAAACCGGTACAAAAGTATCCGGACCCAACGGTTCGATATCGGGAATTGCCCGCGCGCCCGCGCCATAGACAATTGCGACATCAAAGCCGCGATAAGACTGAAAGTCGGGTGTTTCATCTGCCGTAATTCTAATGTCAGTCGCTTGTTCGCTCATCAAATCCACAAGAGCGGGGCCGAGCAGTTGCGCGGCTATACCCGGTGGGCTGGAGAAGGATAACGGGCGCCCACTGTCCGGAGTGATCGCGGTCAAGCCGTGCCTAATGTGATCGAAGCCATCCTCAATGTGTCGAAGCAAGAGCCTGCCTGCGGGCGTCAGAGCCAGTCTATTGTTGGATCTCAAAAACAACTGGCAATCCAGACGATCCTCCAGCTTGCGAATCGACTGGCTGACAGCGCTGGTCGTCAAAGCCAGATTGTCGGCCGCGAGCTTAAACGAGCTCAGCCTGCCCGCTTCGGCAAAGACTTCAAGATTGGCTAAGGGCACGGAAAGGCGCGGCATTGGTTTAGACTAGCTTCATCACGATTTAGAACCTATTGTTTGTATGCGGCGGAATGCCCCATTAATCAAGCTGCGTAAGTGGCAGTTGGGGCAGCCACTTTCCTTGTTCCTTTCTCACGGCATCCCAATCCAGTAGACGGGTAACTCATTTAGCGCAGCTATACTGAGCGATGCATCCCTGTCGCTTGCGTGCCGTGTGCCAGGGGCATTTCCTCCCAAATGTGCCCCAGGAGCGAGAACTTGACGTCTGAATTTAAACCACGATCCGTGGGCGTCTCATTGGCGACGCGGATAGCATCTTGGCTTGTTGCCCTGATACTCTTTGCGATCGGCGCATATTTCATCTACGGTGGGAGCGAACTCCTCAAGGTTGGCGGCTCGCCTTATTACGTCGCCGCCGGTATTGTCTTGCTGGTCACGGCTTTCCTGCTGGTCAGGTTGCGCGTTCAGGCAGCCTATCTTTACGCGGCCTTCTTCCTTGCCACAGCGCTTTGGTCTTTCTGGGAAGTCGGCTTTAAGTTTTGGCCGCTTGCCGCGCGCCTCGGAATGTTCGCCGTTGGCGGTCTGTTGATCGCGCTGGTCGTTCCTCGCTTCCCGAAGACGTCGGGTGCCTTCCGCAAGGCATCTTATCTGTTGGCAGGGATTTCCGCCGTGGGGTTGGCTGCTGCCTTTATCAGCGCTTTCTTCCCCATCTGGATCGTAAAACCCGACCACAGCCCGGAGATTGCAGCCGACTACAAATCGTCCACCGAGCCTACCAACTCGGTTGGCTTTGGTCGTACACCATCGGGTGAACAGTTCGCGCCCTATGACCAGATTACCCGCGAGAACGTCGGCAAGCTTCAGGTGGCCTGGACTTTCCGCAGCGGCGACGTCACCGGAAACGGCCGGGAAAATCAAAATACGCCGCTTCAGATCGGCAATACGCTCTACGCCTGCACGCCTACCAACCAGGTATTTGCGTTGCGTGGTGATACCGGAGAAGAACTCTGGCACTACAACCCGGAAGTGACAGTCAAGGATACAGCCAACTGGAGCCGCTGCCGCTCGCTGGCCTATCTTGAGGTGCCGGCACTCCCGGCTGACGCCATTGGAAAGAAGCGCATCTACCTGACAACTGGCACCATGCGCCTCATTGCATTGGATGCGAATACCGGCAAGCCGGTTCCAGGCTTTGGCGAGAACGGTATAGTTTCCCTCGCTGAAGGGATGGGCAAGGTCGATCCCGGCTTCTACAATCCGACATCGGGGCCGCTGCTTGCCGGAGGCAATCTCATTGTCGGCGGCTGGGTTATGGACAATCAGTCCACGGATGAACCCTCCGGCGTAGTGCGCGCGTTCGACGCCGTAACAGGCAAGTTCTCATGGGCATGGGATGTCGGCCGCCCGGGTCAACCGAACCCGCCGGCGGAAGGCGAACATTATACCCGCGGCACTCCGAACACCTGGGCAACACCTAGCTATGACGCGGCGCTAAACATGGTCTACCTGCCTACGGGCAATGGCACGCCGGATCTTTTCGGCGGAATGCGCTCGCCCGAGACGGAGCGGGTCAGCTCGTCGGTTGTCGCGGTCGATGCGACGACCGGTGAACAGAAGTGGAGCTACCAGTTCGTTCATCATGACGTCTGGGACTACGACATGCCGTCGAAGCCAGTGCTCTGTGACATGCCAGATGGCAAGGGCGGACGTATACCTGCTCTGATCCAGGCCGGCAAGAACGGCGAGATCTATGTGCTGGACCGTCGCACTGGAAAGCCACTCACTGCGGTAGAGGAACGCTCTGTTCCGACCGAAGGGGTCAATGGTGAGTTTCTTTCCAAGACGCAGCCTTACTCTGTGGGCATGCCTTCGATGCGTGACGCGGTTCTCACTGAAGCTTCGATGTGGGGTATCACACCCATCGACCAGCTCAATTGCCGCATCCAGTTCAAGGAACTCTACTACAAGGGCGATTACACGCCACCGCAATTGCAATGGTATCTTCAGAACCCGTCCTGGTACGGCACCACCAATTGGGGTGGCCAGTCCATCGACAAGCAGCACGACATCATGATCGTCAACGATATGCGTGTTGCAATGAAGGGACGCCTTCTCAAGCGTGAAGACGAAATCCGCCGCACTGCCGAAACCGGCAAGACGCAAGCCGGCGTCGGCGGTGTCGTGCCTCTCAGCAACACGCCCTACGGCGCAGAGCGCGGCATGGTGCAGTCCTTCCTCGGCGTTCCCTGCACGACACCGCCTTTCGGAACCATCGGCGCAATCGATATGCGCACGAAAAAAATGCTTTGGCACCGCTCCATCGGCACGCCGGAGCAGTTTGGACCGCTCGGCATGAAAACGCATCTCCCGATCGAGCTGGGGATGCCGTCATTGGGTGGCACGGTCCCGACGGCTTCTGGATTGGTCTTCTTCTCCGCCACGTCTGATTATTATCTCCGCGCTCTCGACGTATTAACGGGTGAAGTCGTGTGGAAAAGCCCGCTTCCAGTCGGCGGGGGCTCGACGCCTCTTATTTATCTTTCGCCAGAAGATGGACGCCAGTATGTTATTGTTACCGCGGGTGGCGCACGGTCCTCCCCGGACTACGGTGACTACATCATCGCCTTTGCCTTGCCGAAATGACAATGGCGGGCCCCGTTCAGGCGGGGCCTACCACCCGTTCGAGTGGTTTCACTTGCTCAAATCGCCCTCCCTTTGCCAAACAGCCGGATCTTTATTGCGCGTGCGCGTCTGAGCTGGCTGGGGTTGCAATCAAGAGAAACATCGCGTCGACTGGGCGCAGTTTTCTATCATCCGCGCACGGATTTGATCGCCTAGATCGCCGCGTTGATCCCGCGTTAGGTAGCTGGTTAAAAGATATCAAGGATACGGCTGTCGGCGGCTCGGGCTTCGCGCGCTGGCGAGCCAAAACGGTGGTGAGAAATCTCGGCAGCGAGAAGTTCGAGCGATTTCGTTGTGTTAGCCTTGATTGTGTGAACCCTGCCCCTCCCTCCTTAAGCTTTCGTTAACCCTATAGTTCTGGACGATTTTCGAGAATCGTGGTCTACCATTTGGCGGGCAATGGCCGGTAAATCGGCTTGGAGCCGCCAAGAGGGTAAAATGGCAATAGCACAACGGACGGAATCGGTGGTCGCTTCGAAGGAAGATGCTGGCAGCAAGATCTTGCGCCACGCAAGTCTTCTCTCTGGGCAGCTCCAGCAACTGCGTATGCGGATGTACCCGCCCAAATCTGAAAAGATGCTTCGTCAGTTCCTGACCAACGAGGTCTCCAAGCTCACTTCAATCCCTGATTCGACATTGAAGCTGATGTCGAGTGAAGGGCGTGGTCCGGTGCCCAGCAGGCTCGAGAACAATCACCGCGTCTATACGCTCTCCCAGATCAATGAGTTGCGCGAGCTTTTCGCGGAACAGAAACCGGCGGATGCGCTGCGCTTTCTTCCTCGCCGGCGGAAAGGCGAGCATCTTCAGGTTCTGGCGATCGCCAACTTCAAGGGCGGGAGCGCCAAGACCACCACCTGCGTTCATCTTGCGCATTATCTCGCCATGCACGGCTACCGCGTCCTGGCTCTAGACCTGGACCCGCAGGCTTCTCTGTCGGCGCTTTTCGGCGCCCAGCCTGAGATGGATGTCGGTGCCAACGAGACTATTTATGCAGCACTCCGATACGACGAAGCGGAGCGCCGGCCCATTCGCGATATCATTCGCAAGACCTATTTCGATGGTGTCGATCTTATTCCAGGCAACTTGGAGGTCATGGAATACGAGCACGAAACGCCTCGTGTTCTTGCCAACCGCTCCGGATCGGGCGCTATATTCTTCGAACGCCTGAAGCTTGCCCTTGCCGAGGTCGAGAACGACTACGATGTCGTCATTCTCGATACGCCACCATCGCTCGGCTTTCTAACGCTGAGCGCGATCTATGCCGCGACGAGCATGATTATCACCGTTCACCCGGCCATGCTCGATGTCGCCTCGATGAGCCAGTTCCTTCTCATGATGGGTGACCTGATCAGCGTGTTGAACGAAAGCGGTGCCAAGCTGGACCAGGACTTCATTCGCTACCTCGTGACCCGCCACAATCCGAACGATGCACCACAGTCGCAGGTCGTGGCAATGATGCGCCACCTGTTCGGTCCCGACGTCCTTTTGCCCACGGCCATCGAGAGCACCGCAGTGGAGGCAGCCGGCCTGGCTAAGCGCTCCATTTATGAGCTCGAAATGGGCCAACTCGGACGCGACACCCACAAGCGTGCGCGCGAAGCGGTTGACGCGGTCAATGAGGCGATTGTCGGGCTTCTCAACAAGAGCTGGGGGCGTCCATGAGCAAGTCTCCGCGCAAATCCATTGTCGCGAGTTTCGGCCTTCTTTCTGCCGAACTGGAAAGCGGCAAGACGACCGACGTCAGCCATGAAGCCCCCCCTGCCCCGTCGCCCGCGACGGGCAATCGTGTTGGTGCAGGCGTCATCGGCGCCGCGCATCGCGCGATCGATGACATTCGTACGGAACGCGATCGCCTGAAGGCACTTGTGGAATCGGGCGGAGCGACCGTGCGTGACGTGGATGCGTCTTTGATCGACCCATCGCCCTACCCTGACCGTCTCCCTGACGACGATGCCGCGAGCTTTGACGCGTTCAAGCGCTCGATCGAGACCGATGGGCAGAAGGTTCCTATCCAGATCCGGAAGCATCCCTCCGATCAGGGGCGTTTTCAGATTGTCTACGGACATCGGCGCTGGCGTGCAGCCAAGGAGCTCAACAAGTCCGTCAGGGCTGTCGAAGTCGATATGTCCGACCTCGATCTCGTCGTGGCCCAAGGCATCGAGAATGCCAGCAGGCAAGACCTGACCTGGATCGAGCGCGCATTGTTTGCATCACGCATGGACGATGCCGGTATCAAGGCGCGCGAGATCTATGCCGCCTTGTCGATCGAGGCGGCCGAGCTTGCGCGCATGCGTAGCGTCTATCGCGCCGTGCCTGCCGACATTATCGAAGCAATCGGCCGTGCCCCCAAGATCGGCCGGCCACGATGGCTGGACCTGGCGAAGCTGATTTCCGGTGAGCCTGGATCTTTGGAGATCGCCAGAGAGACGCTGGCGCTCAAGGGTGATCCTGCGGAGTTCTCTGACCAGAGGTTCCAGCGTGTATTGGTCAGCCTGAAGCCCAGTGCTGAACCGCGACCGACACCAACGCCGATCGTCGACAGCAATGGCACGCGTCACGGTACGTACGTGGTCACTCCGAAGGAAATCCGGCTTGTGGCCGAGAATGGCCGCGAGCGGGACTTTTTGAAATTCATTGGAACGGAGCTGCCAGCGCTTGTCGAGCGGTTTGCGGCCATGCGGGAAACAAAGCTCTGATCGCTATCAAAGCTGTCAGCTGATGCAGGAAAGGACAACTAGCAAAAGAAAAAGGCCCCCAAACGTTGCCGTCGTGGAAGCCTCTCTCTCTGTGTAGCAACTAGAGAATCGCATTTCCCCGAATCACAGTCAAGACACTTTGGCACCTAATTTGGTGGACAGCTTTCTTTTGCCTTTTGAAAGGTGAAAAAATGCATGTTGGAGATATAACGACGCCCTTTGGGCGGCGGCCAATGACGCTTGCGTTGATGAAACGTCAGGCCGCATCGGCAAAAATCGAATCGGGATCATCCGTCGATAAGTGGAAAGTGTTCCGCGATGCATCCGAGGCCAGGAATTTGCTTGGCATTCAGGACAGAGCACTCGCGGTTTTGAATGCACTTCTGACATTCTATCCCGAGAGCGAGTTGGCTTCGGACCGCGCGATGATCGTGTTCCCGTCCAATGCGCAGCTTTCAATCCGCGCTCACGGCATTACGGGCACCACTTTGCGTCGTCATCTTGCAGCGCTCGTTGATGCGGGACTGATCCTGCGCAGGGATAGTGCGAACGGAAAGCGTTATGCTCGAAAGGATCGCGCGGGCGATATTGAGCAGGCCTACGGTTTTGACTTGTCGCCTTTGCTTGCCCGCTCATCGGAATTGGCCGTGCTATCGGACCGAATTGCGACCGAGCGAGCGCTGTTTCGGCGAACGAAAGAGACCTTGTCGATCTGCCGTCGCGATGTGCGCAAGCTGATTTCGGCCGCCATCGTCGAAGACGTTTCCGGCGATTGGGAGGCCATTGAATTGCGCTACGTGGAACTCGTCGGCGCCATTCCGCGTACGCCGTCGCTTCATGATCTTCAGAACAGCCTCGAAAGTATAGAGGCCCTTCGTCAAACCGTGCTTAATCTTTTGGAAAATAAGTTGAATTCCGAAAAAATGGGCACCGATGACATCGGATTTGGCTGCCACATACAGAATTCAAATACAGAATCCATTATTGAAATTGAACCACGCGGCGAAGAGCAAGATGCAAATGTTGTGGTTCGCGCTGAGGGGCAGCATGAGCCAACAAGAACCTTTCCGCTGAGCATGGTGCTGCGGGCCTGCCCGGAGATAAGGAGCTATGGACCAGGTGGTGCGGTTTCGACGTGGCGAGAGCTCATGGAGGCTGCGGTACTTGTTCGGTCAATGCTCGGCGTGACGCCTGGCGCTTATCGAAACGCCTGTGAGATCATGGGGCCAGAGAACGCCGCCGCGACGATGGCCTGCATCTTGCAGCGGGCTGGGCATATCAATTCGGCGGGCGGCTACCTCAGGGATTTGACGGCAAGGGCGCAAAGACAAGAGTTTTCGCTCGGCCCGGTTTTGATGGCTCTCCTGCGGGCAAATGGCGGAACGGAGAAGGAGGCGTCGTGAGACGGGCGAAAGGAATATTGCCAGCTGTCAAGGTTTTGAGATTTGCGTGAGCTTGGATAGGGCGAGTGCCTGGTTCGTTTAATGGATGGCAGATGTTCAGCATGCTTCATCGCAATTGTTCTGAGAGTAGCCGATCTAGGCAGGTATGGTGGGGACTGGTCCGGGGCCCGGGCTATCAGGCTTAGGACACCGAGTGAGCGTCAGGAATGTTGACAGCTGTCAATGTTTTGGAATGGAGTTTGATGGTCTACAAACAGAGGCGCCCGTTTCTAGCTGTGTCGATGCTCAGCGGCAAAGTTGAGACTAAGCGCACGGTTGATGATGCCAAGTAGGTGAGAACAGGGCGCCAGATACCGCGTCGTAGATTATCTGTAAGGAGCGAGCCTCGGAGTGGCTTTCATCCAGGCCAAAAACGGGGGAGGGGATAGTAGATCGAACCTGCACTCAGTTGAAACCGAGTGCAGGTTCGATTGCCGCGATCGCGTCGAACTCGGCTCTGCTCTGCTCGATAAGAAGACGGAGAGGGCGCTAGAGGTTCGTATCGTGGCTCGTCCCGATATCGTTGAGTGACGAAGAAAGCTGGCTGGGTGCTTCCTGGTTTCGACGTCTGGAAGGGAAATCTCGCCGACATGTTCTGATGAACTCAGTTGCTAGACGCCATGATGAGTGCCCGCGATTACGCCAGACGCAATTGCGCTGTGCTCGGCGAAATGGTTCAGACAAGCAAGACGTAGGCTTTGGGTTCGTCAATACCGACTCGCCGACAAAGTGTTCGGCGAGCCTCCTGTAGAAAGAGCGGTGCCCGCTCACTTGCACGCTCGATCAGATAGGTACGGTCCGAAGTGTCCCGGGCAAGCGTCGAGCGAAGACCCGCAGTAGTCTGGTTCACGGCGCTTAGGCCGTCTGACCACATCCGCCATTGGTACTCTCGTCGTAGAAACTCTGTCATTTCGCCGAGATCCCTGGGGCTTGTGCGACGATGATCACATGCGTTTACATCTGTTGATTTCTCCGCTCGGCTGCGGAAAATCGCGGCAAACATCGAGAGAATCGTGTAAGATTCTTTAGTAGCAGCGGCCCACTATATGAGTTCGCAATGCTGCTTCGTCCCCATACGCAGTGAGGAACGCTAACTCCGATATGGAGTTCCTTAAGGAAATCATTTACCATGATTTCAATGCGTTACGATTCCACTAAATTATCCATCCAGAGCCTGCTCAGACCGGTTTCAGAAGCAGGCATTGGCTTGGCGCGGCTGGATGAACGGATCGGGCGATCGCCGGTTGGACAAGGCTGGATCGAACGCTCCCATTTCACTGACGCTTGTGCCTCTCTATGGATCGATGGTGAGCTTGTTCATCTAGAGGATCTCGTACTCCACGACGCCGGACAAGATATTCGCGCACCGAGCCACGAACTGACCATCGCGCGCGACGTATTGCGTACGCGCAGAAGGATTGCGTCGCAATCGCCCGCCTGGGCGTTAAGTCCCGAAGGGATGCGCAGCTTGCGCGGTGCTAGTCCAATGAAGGGCAATGCCTATTCTCAGGATCGCCACGAAGCCGAAAACGACCCGATGCCTCCCTTGGAAACGAAGGGAAATGACAACGGTGCCTTCTCCAACGCGTTCGACGCGGAGCTCGCCGAGATCGACGCCGTGCTGGCACGAAGCGAAGCGGTGTTGGCGAATGTAACAGGTCCGGCACGCTCATCCGCCCGCGAGCGCGAATCGTTGGCCTATGATCTCGATTGGAATGAGGACGAGCGGCTCGATGAATGGAGGGGCGTCTTGCGGCAGAACCACAATCTGCCGCCGGTGCTGCAAGCGTTGATCGCGTTGGATGCTTGGACAGAGCTCGCCGTCTTGCAACATGCCCCGTGGCTCGGCCGGTTGCTGGCCGCGTCGATCCTGCGAGAAGAGGGCGTGACCGCCGCGGCTCATCTCGTGGCCTTCAATCTCGGCCTCAAATCCATAGCCGTTGATCGTCGACGGCATCGGGACCGGGAGACGCGATTGTTGGCCAGTGCCCAGGGGCTGATCGCGGCTACGGAAACAGGACTAAAGGAACACGATCGGCTGGCGTTGGCGCGGCAGATGATGGAGCGGAAACTCGTTGGCCGTCGATCGTCCTCAAAACTTCCCGAGCTTGTTGAACTCGTCGTCGCGAAGCCGATCGTCTCATCGGGCATGGTGAGCAAGATCTTGGGTGTCACACCCCAGGCCGCGCGGCGCATCCTCGCGGAACTCGGCCTTCGCGAGATGACGGGCCGGGGAAGATTTCAGGCGTGGGGTATCATCTAGCCGTAACCACGTGGCCGGCTATTCCGCAAGTGCGTCCTTCGGAAAGCTGGCGGCCAGAGCGTTGATGAAGTTGCGTACCGCCGGAGGCAGTCCTCGGCGCGTCGTGAAGACGATATGTACCAGTCCCCGCATTCCCCGCCATGCCGGCAAGACGCGCACGAGTTTTCCGTCCTGCAGCGCCTGCTTGCAGGTGTGATCAGGCAACAGCGCGACCCCCAACCCGGCGAGCGCTGCGGTCCTTACCGCGGCGAAGTCGGCGCAGCCGATCCTCGGTTCGTGTCGAACCGTTTGCCTTTGGCCGTCGTCAGTTTCAAGAAGCCAGTTCACTTCACTCTGATCGTCTGTTGTCGACAGCGTCGGATGGTTGGCTAGGTCGTTGATGCTGCCGATACGGCTGGCAAGCTGGGGGGTCGCGACGAGGATGCGAATGGAATTCCCGAGCGAGCGCATCGTCAGCGATGCGTCACCCTCCAGCGCGGTGCGCACACGAAGCGCCACATCGATCCGCTCTTCGATGAGATCGACAGGGCGATCCACGGCAACGAGCTGAAGCCGCACTCGCGGATACTGGGCCAGGAACTTGGTCACGAGAGCTGAGATAGGTTCAACCAGCCCGGTTGGGCAGCTCATGCGAATAAGACCGTGCGGTTCCGACTGCGCTTCCGCGACCAGTGCTTCCGCCCGTTCCGCTTCGGCGACCATCGCCTTGCAGCGTTCATAGAAGGCCTGGCCGACATCGGTCACTCTGAAGCGTCGGCTGGAGCGCTCGATCAGACGAACCCCAAGCCGAGCTTCCAGCCCCGCGACGCGACGACTAAGCTTCGACTTCGGCTCGCGCAACGCTCGTCCCGCTGCCGCAAAGCCACCGTGGGCCACCACTCCGGCAAAATAGACGAGGTCGTTCAGGTCAGACTGCATCATCGTTCTCCATATGGAACGATGGGTAGCATTTTTGCCGACTATTTGCATCAGCGTTCTGATGGCATGTTCTTCTCAACGGCAACGGGCCGCGAAACACAGGGCCAAACACAGAGAAGGGCAAAGACAATGAGCAAGACATTCGAAAACAAGGTCGTCGTGGTCACCGGCGGTACCAGCGGCATCGGACTGGCCACCGCAAAGGCCTTCTCGAACGAAGGCGCTTCGGTCTTCATCACCGGCCGCCGCAAGGATGCGCTCGATGCAGCCGTCAAGGAAATCGGCGGCCGGGTGACAGGCGTTCAGGGAGACATGGCCAAGCTCGTGGATATCGACCGCCTTTATGATGCCGTCCAGCAGAAGCACTCGCAAATCGACGTGGTCTTCGCCAATGCCGGCGGCGGTGAATTCGCACCGCTCGGTGCCATCACCGAGGAGCACTACGAGAAGACCTTCGACACGAACGTGAAGGGCGTGCTGTTCACGGTTCAGAAGGCGCTGCCTCTGCTGCGCGATGGCGCTTCGATCGTGCTGACCTCGTCGACCACGAGCATCTCGGGAACGCCAGCACTCAGCGTCTACTCGGCGACAAAGGCGGCGGTCCGCAATTTCGCACGCAACTGGATCCTCGATCTCAAGGATCGCCATATCCGCGTCAATGCCGTCAGCCCGGGCGTTACCGAGACGGCTGGCTTGAACGAGCTCTTCGGTAACGGCGACAACGCCGAAAACACGAAGAACTATCTCGCCGGCCTGATCCCGGCCGGTCGGATCGGACAGCCGGAGGAAATTGCCAAGGCAGTTCTCTTCCTGGCATCGGATCAAGCCTCTTTCGTCAACGGCGTCGAATTGTTTGTCGATGGCGGTCAGGTTCAGATCTAAGGATCGGTCTCAAGGAGAAAAGTCATGGCAGACATTGCAACGCTGTTGGAGCGGAACCTGCACGAGATCTTCGGGGAGGGCGATGCCGTCCTCCGCCAGAAGGCCGCGGAGGAGATCCTCCACGAGGACGCCGTCTTCACAGAGCCGCACGGCATCTATCGGGGCCGGGAGGAGATCGTTCGCATCGCCGGCGTGATCCGCGCCATGCACCCGGATTTCAAATATACGCCGATCGCACCGGCAGAGGTTCTTCAAGATCAGGCCGGCCGGCTCAGATGGTCCGCCGGTGCACCGGGCCAGCCACCGGCCTATGCCGGCACCGATTTCATTGTGGCGCGGGATGGCAAGATTGCAGCCATCTATCTCTTCTTCGATGGGTCTCTAGACACGACGCATCAATAATTGCGGAAAGTGCAATAAACTAGAAATTATTGATGCAATTGTTGGCGCGAGTGTTTCGCGGCAATATCTCCCCATCAGCCGAGCAACAGCGTCGTCTGACGCTTGAAACGACAAAATTGCAGGATATGACATGACCGAGAATTTTTCTTCCATGACGCGCCGCAGCGCACTGCTCTCCGCTGGTGCAGCCGCAGCGACCATGGCAATTTCACCCGCCTTTACCTTTGCGGCAAACGCTGCATCCACAAGCTCTACAAAAGAAGGAAATACTGAAATGTCTACGATCACCACCAAGGACGGCGTCGAAATCTTCTACAAGGATTGGGGTTCGAAGGACGCGCAGCCGATCGTCTTCCACCACGGCTGGCCGCTGTCGTCGGATGACTGGGATGCGCAGATGCTGTTCTTCCTCTCGAAGGGCTATCGCGTCGTTGCCCACGACCGCCGTGGCCACGGCCGTTCGGCCCAGGTCGCCGACGGTCATGATATGGACCACTATGCCGCTGACGCTTTTGCCGTCGTCGAAGCACTGGACCTGAAGAATGCCGTGCACATCGGCCATTCCACCGGTGGCGGCGAAGTTGCCCGCTACGTTGCCAAGTTCGGCCAGCCGGCCGGCCGTGTCGCCAAGGCCGTTCTGGTGTCGGCGGTTCCGCCGCTGATGCTGAAGACCGAAAACAACCCCGAGGGCCTGCCGATCGAAGTGTTCGATGGCTTCCGTGCAGCGCTCGCCGCCAACCGCGCGCAGTTCTTCCGCGATGTCCCAGCCGGCCCCTTCTACGGTTTCAACCGTGATGGCGCGAAGGTTCAGGAAGGCGTGATCCAGAATTGGTGGCGCCAGGGCATGATGGGCGGCGCCAAGGCACACTATGACGGCATCAAGGCCTTCTCCGAAACGGACCAGACGGAAGACTTGAAGGCGATCACCGTTCCGACGCTTGTCCTGCACGGCGAAGACGACCAGATCGTGCCGATCGCGGACTCCGCACTGAAGTCGGCCAAGCTTCTGAAGAGCGGCTCGCTGAAGACCTACCCGGGCTTCTCGCACGGCATGCTGACTGTCAATGCCGACGTGCTGAACGCCGACCTGCTCGCTTTCGTGCAGTCCTAACGAAAAGATCTGGCCGTGGCAGACATCTGCCGCGGCCAGTTACTCCATTTCCTTGACCTGATACAGATCGATACCACCATGCAGCTGACGCCCGAACTTGTTGCCCTGACCATCCGAGATGTCCGTGATGATGGACCGGAGCCGGGCTGGACGCCGCTTTCGGAAGCTGAGCTTGACGATCTCGTCGACAGGATCGAACGTGAAGCGGCAGGTGAGCCTCTTCTGGTCTTTGCCTATGGCTCCCTGATCTGGAACCCGGAGTTCGAACCAGCCAGCCGCGAGCGCGCGACTGCATTCGGCTGGCACAGGTCTTTCTCACTGAAAATCCAGCGCTGGCGCGCAACCAGCGACCAGCCAGGGCTGATGATGGCGCTTGAGCGCGGCGGCCAGTGCGATGGTATCGTCTTCGAGCTTTCAGCCGATCGCCGCCGCCAGGATCTGCGTGCTCTCGTCGCGCGCGAGATCAAGTATAGCGAAGTGATCGACATGGTGCGGTGGCTTCCGGTGAGAACCGAAAGCGGCGTCAGAAAAGCGCTGACATTCTGGGCCAGCACCAAGCGGGCCGGACTGACAAAACAATTGCCCGCAGCGGAAGCGTCTTCGCTGATCGCGGCGGCGTGCGGTGAGGGCGGCTCCTGCGCCGAGTATCTGCACAATACGATCGTCGATCTTCAAGCCGAGGGCATCCGCGACCGCAACCTGTGGCGCCTGCAGGCGCTGGTCGCGACCGAGATCTTGGCGCGCCAGAAGGCGTAGCCCATCGTGCTCCCCGGCGATCTGCCGGAAGACCATAGCGTTGATACGATTTTACTAATCGCATTCGTCGCGGTAGCATGATCGCAGTCTGGGAGGACTGGCGACATGCTGGAGTTGGATTTCGGGTTATCCGAAATGGCGGAGGCGATCCGTGAGACGACGCATCGGTTTGCGACAGATCGTATTGCCCCGCTTGCCGCGAGGATAGACGAAGAAGACTGGTTCCCGGTCGAGATCTGGCCCGAGATGGGAGCGCTTGGCCTTCATGGCGTGACCGTACCCGAAGACTCTGGCGGGCTTGGGCTGGGTTATGTCGAACATGTCATCGCCTGCGAGGAAATCAGCCGCGCCTCGGCATCGGTCGGCCTGTCCTACGGCGCGCACTCCAATCTCTGCATCAACCAAATCTCGCGCTGGGGATCGGCCGAACAGAAGCAGCGATACCTTCCTTCTTTAATATCGGGCGCGCATGTCGGCAGCCTTGCCATGTCGGAAGTCGGAGCGGGATCTGATGTTGTCTCGATGCGCCTGCGCGCCGATAGGGTCGATGGCGGTTATCGCCTGAACGGCACCAAATTCTGGATCACCAACGCGCCCTACGCAGAGACGCTGGTCGTCTATGCCAAGACCGTGCCAGATGGCGGCTCGAAAGGCATTACCGCCTTTCTGGTTGAGAAGGGCTTTCCGGGCTTCTCGATCGGTCAGAAGATCAACAAGGTCGGCATGCGGGGCTCGCCGACGGCGGAACTGGTCATCGATGATTGCTTCGTTCCGGAAGAAAACATCATGGGCCAGCTGAACGGCGGCGTTAAAGTGCTGATGTCCGGGCTCGACTACGAGCGAGTGGTGCTTTCCGGCATCCAGCTCGGCATCATGCAGGCCTGCCTGGATGTGGTGCTACCTTATGTCAGAGAGCGCAAGCAGTTCGGTGCGCCGATCGGCAGTTTCCAGCTGATCCAGGCAAAGGTGGCGGACATGGTCGTGGCGCTGAATTCGGCTCGCGCCTATGTCTATGCGGTGGCGAGAGCCTGCGATGCCGGCAAGACGACGCGGCATGATGCGGCCGGGGCCATTCTCTACGCGTCGGAGAGTGCGGTCAAAGTGGCCGAGCAGGCGATCCAGGCGCTGGGCGGCGCGGGATATACGAAAGACTGGCCGGTCGAGCGCTACTGGCGGGATTCCAAGCTGCTCGACATCGGCGCCGGCACCAACGAAGTGCGCCGCATGCTGATCGGTCGCGAAGTCATAGGCGCTGAGGGGAGGGGCTGATGCCGGCGCTGCAGACGATGGTCGATCCCAGCTCGCAAGCGTTCGCGGCCAATCAAGCGCACAATCTGGCTCTGGTGGAGGCACTTCGATCCAAGGCGGCGCAGGCAGCTTTGGGCGGCTCTGCGAAACATCGCGAGCGGCATGTCGAACGTGGCAAGCTTCTTCCGCGTGACCGCGTCCAGCGCCTTCTCGACCCCGGCTCGCCGTTTCTTGAGATCGGACAGCTTGCCGCCAATGGCATGTATGACGACGAGGCGCCCGGCGCGGGCATGATCGCCGGCATCGGCCGTGTCTCAGGCGTCGAATGCATGATCGTGGCGCACGACCCGACCGTGAAGGGTGGCGCCTATTTTCCGATGACGGTGAAGAAGCACCTGCGGGCGCAGGAAATAGCCTCGGAGAACCGGCTGCCCTGTATCTATCTCGTGGACTCTGGGGGTGCCAACCTGCCGCATCAGGCGGAAGTCTTTCCGGATCGCGATCATTTCGGGCGCATCTTCTACAATCAGGCGCAGATGTCGGCGGCGGGCATCGCCCAGATCGCCTGCGTCATGGGCAGTTGCACCGCGGGTGGCGCTTACGTACCCGCGATGTCCGATGAAACCGTCATCGTGCGCAACCAGGGAACGATCTTCCTCGCCGGCCCGCCGCTGGTGAAAGCGGCGACGGGTGAGATCATATCCGCCGAGGAACTCGGCGGCGCCGATACGCACGGCCGGAAATCCGGCGTCGTCGACCATGTCGCCGAGAACGACGAGCATGCGCTTCTGATCGTTCGCGACATCGTCGCCACGCTCAATCGGCAGAAGCGGGTTGATATCGAGGTGGCCGAGCCACAGCCGCCGAAGCTCGATCCGCAGGAGCTATACGGCATCGTTCCGCGCGATGTTCGCACGCCCTATGACGTCCGCGAGGTCATCGCCCGTATCGTCGACGGTTCGGAGCTGCAGGAATTCAAGGCACTCTACGGCACCACGCTGGTCTGCGGCTTTGCGCGGATCTGGGGCATACCCGTTGCCATTCTCGCCAATAATGGCGTGCTCTTCTCCGAGAGCGCGCTGAAGGGCGCCCATTTCATCGAGCTTGCCTGCCAGCGGCGCATCCCGCTGCTCTTCCTGCAGAACATCTCGGGCTTCATGGTCGGCGGGAAGTATGAGGCCGAGGGGATCGCCAAGAACGGCGCGAAACTGGTGACGGCGGTGGCGACGGCATCGGTGCCGAAGGTAACAGTTTTGATCGGCGGCAGCTTCGGCGCCGGCAATTACGGCATGTGCGGCCGCGCCTATCAGCCGCGCTTTCTGTTCACATGGCCGAATGCGCGCATCTCCGTCATGGGCGGCGAGCAAGCCGCCTCGGTGCTGGCGACCGTGCATCGTGATGCAGAGAGCTGGAGCGTCGAAGAGGCCGAAGCCTTCAAGGCGCCCATCCGGCAGAAGTACGAGGACGAGGGCAACCCCTACTACGCAACCGCGCGGCTATGGGACGATGGCATCATCGACCCCGCGCAGACACGCGATGTGCTCGGCCTCGCCTTTGCGGCGACGCTGAATGCGTCGATACCGGAGCGCGCCCAGTTCGGGCTGTTTCGCATGTAGCCGTAAGGGCAGGGAGAGGAGAGACCGTGATAGACAGCCTGCTGATCGCCAATCGCGGCGAGATCGCGAGGAGGATCATTAGAACGGTGAAACGGCTCGGGATCCGCACCATCGCCGTCCATTCCGAGATCGATGGCGACATGCCCTTCGTTCGCGAGGCGGATGAGGCGGTGTGCATCGGGCCGGCATCGGCCAAGGACAGCTATCTCAACGTCGACAGGATTATCGAGGCCGCGATGCGGACCGGCGCGAAGGCGATCCATCCGGGCTACGGCTTTCTGTCGGAAAATGCCGAATTCGCAGAACGGGTCACGGCCTCCGGCTTGATCTGGGTCGGGGCGCCTGCGGCTTCGATACGGGCCATGGGCCTCAAGGATGCGGCCAAGAAACGGATGATCGCGGCGGGCGTCCCGGTCACGCCAGGCTATCTCGGAGAGGACCAGGCGGACGAGCGGTTGCAGCGGGAAGCGGATGCGATCGGTTATCCTGTTCTCATCAAGGCCGTCGCCGGCGGCGGCGGCAAGGGGATGCGTCGCGTTGATAGCGCCGCGGAATTTCCGGCGGCGCTTGCCAGCTGCCGGCGCGAAGCCGTAGCGGCCTTCGGCGATGACCGGGTGCTGCTGGAGAAATACATCCACTCGCCACGACACATCGAGGTCCAGGTCTTCGGCGACACACACGGAAACGTCGTCCACCTGTTCGAGCGGGATTGCTCGCTTCAACGGCGTCACCAAAAGGTCATCGAGGAAGCGCCGGCGCCGGGCATGGATGCATCGACGCGCGAGGCTGTCTGCCAGGCCGCGGTTCAGGCGGCCCGAGCGGTCGATTATGTCGGGGCGGGGACGATCGAATTCATCGCGGATGCGTCTGATGGGCTTCGCGCCGATCGCATCTGGTTCATGGAGATGAATACCCGGCTTCAGGTCGAACATCCTGTGACCGAGGCCATCACCGGCCAGGATTTGGTGGAATGGCAAATACTGGCCGCATCCGGCGAGCCGCTGCCTCTGCGCCAGGAGCAGTTATCGATCAACGGATGGGCGATGGAGGCGCGGCTCTACGCCGAAAACCCATCGACCGGCTTTCTGCCGTCGGTCGGGCGGCTGAGCCATCTGAGGTTTCCCGATGGCATCAGGGTCGATAGCGGTGTCGAAGAGGGCAACGAGATCAGCGCCTATTACGATCCGATGATCGCCAAGCTGATCAGCCAAGCTGCAACGCGCCAAGACGCGGCGCGGCGATTGGCCGGTGCGGCAGCTGACGTCGAGGTCTGGCCCGTGCGCACCAACGCCGCCTTCCTTGCACGCACGCTCAATCACCCCGATTTTCGCGCCGGCACGGTCGACACCGGCTTCATCGAAAGGCACGCGACCGATCTCATCCCGCCGGCCGAGCCCAGCGAGCGCGTGTTGCAAGCAGCCGCGCGGGCGATCCTGCCGAAACCGGGCGGCGACATATGGACTGCGGCAAGCGGGTTCCGGATGAACGCACCGCCGTCGCGGGAGGTCGGTGTCGAGATCGGCGGTGCAGCCTATCGCGTGGAACTGCGCGATGGCGGCGATCCGGCCGTGACCGATGCCGGCGTAGTCTTTGTGGATGGCGAAGCCTGGGCTTATGGGCCGCTACGCGCAGGCCATACCGGCGGAAGCGCCGGCCATTCCGACGGCGCGATTATCGCGCCGATGCCGGGCAGGGTGATCGCGCTCATGGTCGCCAAGGGAGATCGGGTGACCAGAGGGCAACCCCTTGTCGTCATCGAGGCGATGAAGATGGAGCAGACGCTGAGCGCGCCGTTTGATGGCGTCGTTTCGGAGATGAAGGTCCTTGCCGAGGCACAGGTCGTCGAAGGCAGTGTCCTCATGCAGCTGGAAGGAGACCCATGATGGCTGGCCGTCATTTCGAGGACTGGACCATCGGCGACAGGGTTGTGCACGAAATCCGTCGCACGGTCACCGAAACAGACAACCTCCTCTTCTCCGCCATGACCCACAATCCGCAGCCGCTGCACATCGATGCGGAAGCGGCAAAGGCAAGCGAATTCGGCCAGATACTCGTCAACGGCACCTTCACTTTCGCGCTGATGGTCGGGCTCTCGGTCGGCGATACGACTATGGGGACGCTGGTCGCGAATTTGGGCTACGACAAGCTGGTCATGCCGAAACCGGTCTTTATCGGCGATACCATGCGTGCAGAAACCGAGATCGCCGATCTAAGGGAGAGCCGATCGAGGCCGACGGCCGGCATCGTCACCTTCCAGCACGAATTGATCAATCAGCGCAGCGAAGTGGTTTGCCGGTGCCTGCGTAGTGCGATGGTACAAAGGAGGTCGGCATGAGGCTGCGCTCACTGCTCTTTGTGCCAGGAGATCGTCCAGATCGGATGCAGAAGGCGCTCGGGCTTTCCGCTGATGCCCTGATTCTCGATCTGGAAGATGCCGTTGCGCTTGCCGAGAAGCCAGCAGCGAGAGAGGCTGTCGCTAATTTCCTGCGATCGGCCGAACGGCGGGCCAAACTGTTCGTGCGGGTCAACGCGCTTGAGGGTGGCCTCCTGGAACAGGATCTCGCGATCATTCTAGATGCCCGGCCTGACGCACTTGTCTTGCCGAAGGCCGAGGGCGGTGCAAGTGTCGAGGCCTTGGCGGCGCTAGCCCCTGGTGTGCCGATCATGCCGATCGCGACGGAAACGCCTGCCGCAATCTTTCAACTCGGAAGCTATGCGGCCGTTCGCCACCTGATGCTGGGATTGACCTGGGGGGCAGAGGACCTTCCGGCGGCAATCGGCGCGGCAAGTTCGCGGAATGAGGATGGCAGCTATACCCATCCTTATGAAATGGTGCGTTCGCTGACATTGTTTGCCGGTCACGCTGCCGGTGCCGCTGTTATCGAGACGGTCTACCCGGCATTCGGTGACCTTGAGGGCTTGCGACGCTATGCAAGCCGGGCGCGCAGCGATGGCTTTACGGGAATGATGGCAATTCATCCATCACAGGTGTCCGTCATCAACGAGGCCTTCTCGCCAACGGAAGCGGAAATCGAGAGAGCTCAGGCCATCGTCGCTGCATTCGAAGCGAACCCGGAAAAAGGTGTGCTTCAACTTGACGGCCAGATGATCGACGCCCCCCATCTGCGGCATGCCCGCCGCATATTGGGGCTCGCGGACGCACACTTTACATGACGCTGTTTCACGGTCTCGAGCTTCGAGCGGCGGGTTTTCTGCGTTAGCTTACTTGCGCGGCGCGTAGGAGAACCAGAAGCTGTATTCTCATCAACATTAAATACTGCTAATATAAGAAATCGGCGTGACGGTGTTCGGGGTTGGGTCCGCCTGATGCTTCAGCGGCACAACAGATTTGTTACTGAGAGGGAGGGAGCAATGCAAAGGTTGCAGGCCTTTTTCACAACCCGTTTAGATGTGAGCTTGATCCCGTCAATGACGAACATCTCGGTTGTCGGGTTCCTTTCGGTGCTATGCCTCGCTGCCGGCGTGCAGGCGCAGCAGCCGACCGATGCGCAGCGCAATGCAGTTCGATCCGCCTGCCGGTCGGATTTCATCGCGCAATGCTCCGGTGTGACGCCGGGGGGCATGGAAGCCCTGACCTGCCTTCAGCAGCACAATGCTTCGCTGTCAAAGCCGTGTCGCGAAGCGATCTCGAACCTTGAAGGACCGAAGAAGAGTTCGAACGAGGCCCCGCCGCAATCGGATGTGACACCGCCGACAACGACGGCAGCCGCTGCACAGAAACAGCCGACCGCCGCGCAGCGCGATGCCGTCAAATCGTCCTGCCGATCTGACTTCATGACGCAGTGCTCGGGCGTAACACCTGGGGGAACGCAGGCACTTGCCTGTCTGCAGCAACACAGCGCAACGCTCTCGCCATCATGCCAGGCCGCGGTCGGCGCGCTTGGTGGAGACGGGGCAGCCCACGTGACTAATCCTGCCAAGCCGCCTGCCGGCGGTGGGGCGGCGGTTGCTACGCCGATGGCGTCTTTCACGCCGCGAGAAGAGCTGGTCGTCGTGCGCCGCAGCTGCGGTCCAGATTTCCGGGCGCTCTGTCACTCCGTGCCGCTTGGTGGCGGTCGCGGCATCAATTGTCTGCGCGATAACTTCGCGCGCCTGGCGCCCGCATGCCAGCGGGTGCTCAGCAACGGTCTTTAGTGGCGCCGACGGATTGCATTTCAGGTTCTCGGCACTACAGGTTCAAGCCGTATCAGACCAAGGTCTGACGTGTCTCCGACTGAGGTCCGACCCCGGAACCTGCAGCAATTACAGCCGTTTGTCTCCCAGCGACAGAGCGTCGCAAAGAAGAGGAGATGAAAATGTCTTTCAAACTTGCAGCGACTGCAATCGCAGCCATCACCCTCATGTCCGGCGTCGCCATGGCACAGTCGGGTACCGTTAATGGCGCGGCTGGCGGAGCGGTTACCGGTGCCATCGTCGGTGGTCCCGTTGGTGCGGCTGTTGGCGGCGTCACGGGCGCCGTGGTCGGTACCATCATCGATCCGCCGCCGGCAAAGGTCGTCACCTACGTTCGCGAAGCGCCGGCTCCGGCAGCGCCTGTTGTCGTGCAGGAAAAGGTCGTCGTCGGCCATGCCTTGCCGGAAACAGTCGTCGTCACGCCGATTCCCGAAAACCCGGAATACGGCTACGCGATCGTCAACAACGAGCGGGTCATCATCGAACCTTCGTCCCGCAAGGTGATCCAGGTCATCAATTGATCGCGCTCGGTTGGGCGGCTTGGCGCATGCCGTGCCGCCTGACCCATCGATCCGGCGCCGACGATATGACGGCAGACGAATGTCCCCACACAATAACAACGGATGACGACAATGAACGGGCTCGCAAGCGTTGCGTTTGGAATAGCCACGGTCGTGGGCACGGTTACGCTCGCCGCATCCGTGGCCTCGATCGGCATGGCGGAGAACACGGAGCACGGCTTGCGCGGTCTGAGGGACGCCGATCTCTGGACGGCAGAGCCCACGCGTGTCGATCCCGCGCTTCAAACCTATGAGCGGTTGCCTCCCGCACTTTCGACATATGCGATGGCTGACAGCCGGAGGGTCGCCGCAAAGCGACCGGCCGCGGCCGCACCTGTGGTCGCCGATATCCCGCCGCCAGCAATTGAAATTTCGGCCGAACATCTAAATTGGTGCGCGTCGCACTACCGGTCGTTTGACCCGGCGACGAACTCCTATCGCTCATTCCAGGGCCAAGTTCGCGTCTGCCAGCCCCCATCGGAAACGAGCGGTGCCGCCATGACGTCCACGTCATCAACTGCCGCCGACCCATTGGCAAACGCTGCGATGTGGTGTGCCAATCGCTACAAATCCTATCGCGCGGACGACAATACCTATCAGCCCTACGATGGCCCCCGTATCAAGTGCACGCCGCCGGCTGAAGCCCAGACGGTCGCCGCAAACGAATAGTCGAGCCATCTGGGACCAAAGCCCGTGTTGTCGGCTGGTTCGTCGTGGTTAGCTTCATCGATACGACAGGAGGGCGGGTTATGCCGTCGAGAATGACAGCCGAGATTCGGCAAGCCCGAAACGGCCTGCAGTGGATGGGTCACGATGAGCGCATTGAACTGGTGTCTCGCATTCTGTCTGAGTTGCGAGATATCAGGAAGGACGTGCTGGGCCGTATCCGAGCGGACAAATGCGTCTGGCTAGACACGCTGATCGCGCGGGCGTCTTCGGAGCTTATCCAGATCGCTGCCATGGATGATGTGGAATTTCAGCTGGTGCTGATTGAGTTCGAGAAACTGCTCGGAATTTTTGACGCGCCGGACCCCGACCTTCGCCATTTGTCACCGACGATACATTAGGAGCGATCATGCGTGTTCTGATTGTCGAGGACGAGCCGGCTTTTGCGCTGATGGTGGAAGACATCGCGATGGCCGAAGGTTTCGAAATCGCGGGTATCGCCCGAAACACCGCCGAAGCGATGGAGTTGGCTCCCGAGGCCGATATCGCCATTCTGGACGTGCGCCTCGCCGATGGGCTGACAGGGCCGGAAATCGCAAGGCATCTGGTCGAGCATTTCAACGTCGGCATCGTCTACCTGACCGGCAATCCTGATCTTGTTGGAGACCGGGACGGGGTGCACGTCGTCGTCAAACCACCGAGTGTACCGAGCGTTGTCGATGGCTTGCGCCAGGCCGCAGCGTGGCACAGCCGCCGCGCGCGGCAACAGAATGCACAAGACGGCGCGGGAAATGTCACGCCAAACCGCAACAGCACTGACAGGAGCATATCGTGACAAACATTCGAGCCAGGCACGCTGGCGGTTTGGTCGCCGAGATCATGTTGGCGGACCGGACGTCGTTGCGGACCAGTTCGCCTGATACCAACGACGCATCCGCCGAACTCGAACGTGGCTTCGACCTGCTGTTCTTCCTCCGGGAGATGGACATCCTGGCCGATGAGCTCGCCAAGCTTGCCCCATCGATGGATAGAACCGCACTTGAACTCCGGCTGGCGCAGATGCGGCAGGTGTTTGAATTTCGCCACAAGCAGCGGACCGATCAGCCGGAGGTCGAATAAACGACGCGAAAGATCGGTGCCGCGCAGATCCATGCGCCGTCATCTGCGTAGACAAGGGCACAAGGCCGGAAGGGGCGCAATCATGCTTTCAAGGCGCTGCCTGTTGAAATTGGGATGCGGGGCGACTGTCGCCCTTGTTATCTCGGTGATGCCACTGACGCTGAGCTTCGGGCCGTTTCAAGCGCCGACGACGAATGCCGCGCATGCGAAGGATGGCAATAACGGCAACGGCGGCGGAAACGGCAATGGGGGCAACAATGGACACGGTTCCAGTAATGGGAACGGCAACGGCTCAAGCAACGGAAATGGCGCGGGCAGCGCCGGAAACAGCTCCGGTAACGCGGGTGGCAACGGAAACGGCAATGGCAACGGAGGTGCAGGCGCAAGCGGCAATGGCAACGGAGGTGCAGGCGCAAGCGGCAACTCTGCCAGGGCAGGCAGTTCTTCGCCGTCGTCTCCCTCCGCATCATCAGCCTCAGGCGTTAAGGCCACGGAACGTTCAGACGGCAGTGTCGATGTCCGCCACGGCAATGGCATAACCGAAACGCTGCGGCGCGGTCGCTACATCATGCGCGATTCGAAAGGCCGCACCATCGTTGACAGGCAGGCGACAGCCAACGATGTTCGGCGGCTGAACCGGTTCGTTCGCTAGAGCGTGTAGACCCTAACCCTTCCCGCGCCAGCGCAGAGCTGCCTCGGTTCGATTGGAAACGCCTAATTTCGTCAGGATTTGCGTCATGTGGTGCTTGACGGTCTTTTCCTGCAGATCAAGCCGCAGGCCGATATGCTTGTTGGAGAGGCCTTCGCCCACAAGGTCCATCACCTCGCGTTCGCGCGGCGTCAGGCTGTTCTTGGATGGTTCCTTGTCCAGCGAGACATCCACCACCTTCGCGGACATGGCTGGTGACACATAGCGGGCTCCCTTTAGGATCGTCCTGATCGCCTCTGCGAGCCCCCTGGAGCCGACGCCCTTTAGAACATATCCCATCGCGCCCCTCTGAAGCGCGCCCAGCAGCGTGTCGATCTCCTCCGACGCGGTCAGCATCAACACCTTCGTCGATGGGCTGTGTTGCAATATCTCGCCTATCGCGCTCAAGCCGCCGCCCGGCATGGACACATCGACCAGCATGACATCGGGATGTTTGTCGGCTGCGATCATCGCCGCGTCGTCGCTGGTTGCGCCTTCTCCCACCACCAGGAAGTCCTTGATTTCGGAAAGGCTTCGCGTCACACCTTCGCGAAATAGCGGATGGTCATCCACGATCCCAACAGTAATGGACGTCATCTCTGCTCTCCCGTTTCCATCGGTTCGAAGGTCATGGTCAGGATCGTGCCCTTGTCCCCGGTCTTCACTTCAAACGTTCCGCCAAGACTATCGACCCGCTCGCGGAGCCCGACAAGCCCGAGGCTCGATGGCCTGACATGGGTCGGATCGAAGCCCTCGCCTCGATCACTGACCTCAATCGTGACATGCCCGCGATGAAGGGTGGCCCAAACGGCCTGCTGAATGCCGCCGGCGTGGCGATGGGCGTTGTTCAAGGCTTCCTGAATAAACCGGTAGATACAGATCTTGACCGCCGCTACCGGCTCTGAGCCGTCCTGCTCGATCACCGTGTTGACGGTCGTGTCGGTTCTCATTTGGTGGGCCTCGGTGACGCGGTTGACGATTCCGGCAAACGAAGCCTTTTCGATCTCCGGAAGCACCAGTCCCTTGCAGATATCCCGGATCTCGGTCATCGCCTCGGCGAGGCTGGAGCGGATCCAGGTGAGCTCCTTCTCACGCTCGTCGGGCAGCGTTTCCGCGCTGATCAGCAATTCGCTATCCAGCCGCAGCGAGGCATAGGCGATGTGTTGTGCAGGCCCGTCGTGGAGATCGGCGCCTATGCTGCGCAGATATGTCTCGTTCAGCGATGCGGCGCGTTGGGATGCGCGCTGTAGCCTACCCTGCAGCCCCTTGTTCTCGGCAAGCAATGCGGAGAGTTCCGCAACGCGTTTGGCGAGATCCCTTTGTTGGTCCTCGATCGTTCGGCTCCCGCGAAAAACCAGGCCTGACAGGACGGCGAAGAATACGGATGTGAGACCTGCGACGCCAAACCAGCTCCACAATCTCGCCCGCGTCAGGCTTTCACCCAGCCCTTCGGCCGTCTCGTAAAATTCGAGAACCGCAACAGCTTGGCCCGACCAGGGCTGGAGCACGGGGTTGTAAATCTCCATCAATGGCTTGCCGAGGGAACGTTCGGTGGTGCTTTCGGGGTCGTCGGCGATCTCATAGCGCGCAACCAGCGTTCCGGCGAATGCCTGGCGAAGCTTGTCGTTGACGGCAAACTGCTTTCCGACAAGCGCCTTGTCGTTGGAGTAGAGAATTGTCCCGTCCGCGCGCCACAGCTTGAACGACACCAATCGCTTTCCAAGCGCTCCTTGCCCAAGCGTCTCATCGAGCGCCAGCGCGCTCGCTTCGTCGAGCAGTGCAGCCCTCTGCATGTCGGGAAGGAGCGGAGCAACGACACTGTCGACATAAAGGGCGGTCGCGGCGCCGGAATTATGAATCACGGCATCTTCGATGACCTTCGACACCAGATAGCCGACGATGAACATCGCCGCCAAACTGACAAGTCCACCAACCACGACAAATCGCAGGGCGAGAGAGCGGGCCGTCCAGCGGGAAATCCAGTTCATGATCAACCAGTTGTAATGTGACCCCCGATACCTATCGCGCATTAAGAGTTTTTCTCGGCGCTCACTATGCCATGCGCATATGGATATGCCCTCAAGGGGAAACACAGGCCGAGCGCTTGCCGGCCGAGCTCTCGTAGGTGTTGTCGGTCGCGTGATAGGAGAGATAGCGCTCGGCGCACCAGCGGATATGGCTGATTTCGGCGGGTGACAGGACGGAATTGTCTCCATCCCCGACGGCACCTTCTTGGGTATACGCAGCAACGGCGCCTTGCGAGCGAGCCTGCATTCCATCGGCGGCACCGGCCATGCTGAAGGCGTAGGCCGTTCCAATGGACGACGCGACCAACACAGCGGTCGCAACAAGAGGTGCTATTTTAAAGGTCATGGCCATCGCCGCCTCCGGAATATATCTCGGGGTAACAACGATAGGCGTTAACTTTTGTTCCGTGCGGCCTGTCTAACCGGGAAACACGTACGGGTTACCAGGGTAACATTGTCTGTGGTCTTGCTGCTATTCTGCCAGCGGACGAGTAAGCCGCCCGCTGGCTTCTTCGATAGACTATTGGATTTGGGAGACGAGCTCTGTCACCGACTTCTTCGCATCGCCGTAGAACATGCGTGTGTTCTCCTTGTAGAAGAGCGGGTTTTCGATGCCGGAATAACCGGTGCCCTGTCCACGCTTGGAGACGAAGACCTGCTTGGCCTTCCAGACTTCGAGAACCGGCATGCCCGCGATCGGCGAGTTCGGATCTTCCTGAGCGGCCGGATTGACGATGTCGTTGGAGCCGATGACGATGACGACGTCGGTCTCGGGGAAGTCGTCGTTGATCTCGTCCATTTCAAGCACGATGTCGTAAGGCACCTTGGCTTCGGCAAGCAGCACGTTCATGTGACCGGGCAGACGGCCGGCGACGGGATGGATCGCGAAACGCACGGTCTTGCCGGCGGCGCGCAGCTTGCGGGTGAGTTCGGAGACGGCCTGCTGCGCCTGCGCGACCGCCATGCCGTAGCCGGGCACGATGACGACGCTGTCGGCATCGTTGAGCGCGGATGCGACGCCCTCGGCATCGACGGCGATCTGCTCGCCCTCGATTTCCATCGCGGGACCCGTGGTGCCGCCGAAACCGCCGAGGATGACGGAGACGAAGGATCGGTTCATCGCCTTGCACATGATGTAGGATAAGATCGCGCCCGAGGAGCCGACCAGCGCGCCGGTGACGATCAGGAGATCGTTGCCGAGCGTGAAGCCGATGGCGGCGGCCGCCCAGCCGGAATAGCTGTTCAGCATCGAAACCACGACCGGCATGTCGGCGCCGCCGATGCCCATGATCAGATGGTAGCCGATGAAGAAGGCGAGCAGCGTCATCAGGATCAGCGTCCAGACGCCAGCATCGTTGGCGTACATCAGGAGTAGGATCAGCGACAGGATCGCGGCGGCGGCATTGAGAAAATGCCCGCCCGGCAGCTTCTTCGCCTTGCCGTCGACCTTGCCGGCCAGCTTGCCGAAGGCGACGACCGAGCCGGTGAAGGTGATCGCACCGATGAAGACGCCGAGGAAGACCTCAACCTTCATGATCGCGAGCTCGACCGGGGTCTTGTGCGCGAGAATACCGGCAAAGCCATCGAGTGCAGCGCGTGCCGCCTCATCCATGCCGGCAACGCGCCATGCTTCGATGTGGGCGTTGTAGCCGATGAAGACGGCGGCGAGGCCGACGAAGGAGTGAAGTGCCGCCACGAGCTGCGGCATCTCGGTCATCTGCACGCGGTTGGCCACGTAGTAGCCGGCGATGGAGCCGGCCAGGATCATCGGAAGAATGATGAACCAGTTGCTCACACCGGGGCCGAAGATGGTCGCGACAATGGCAAGCGCCATGCCGACGATGCCGTACCAGGCGGCGCGC
>NZ_DDHH01000168.1:0-65809 GCF_002338015.1 Rhizobium sp. UBA1881 | reverse complement strand
GATCTTCAGGCAGGTTTCCGTGCCCGGGATGTAGAAGTAGCCGGTGCCGTATGCGTCGCAAACGCGAACGTATTCTACTGCTTCCGGTTCAGCTGCAACAATCGCGTCAGCAGCCTGAGCGCCGGATACAACTGCCAGAGCAGCTGCGGAGCCGAGAAGTAGGCTCTTGATGTTCATATTGACCTCCAATTCAAAGTTTCGATCGGATCCGGGTTTTCGCCGTTTTGGCAGCGTTCCCTGCCCCGTCACCGTGTTTCAAGAAGTCGGACGATCAACCGCCCTCGCTTCCGAAGTTGAAAATACAAGACCCGGCCTGTCACGCAATCACCAACTTGTGCGATTGGGGGATTTACGACAGCCTTCCGTATGCGCTGTTGCTGAAAGGTCACAAATACGACATGCGGCCATTCCGTTTCTTTATACTTCGTTAAGAAAGCCCTGGTTTTGCGGGGGTTTAGTGCCAAGCGGCAGCACGGCGGAACCCGGCGATGTGCCACATTGGTACCGTTTTCCGGCCAGATTCGGCGGGATAGCCAAGGATTTTAGCAGGCGAACAAATAAGCCGCGTGACAGATCGGCGAAGACCGCCGGTGGAATCGCTTGTGAAGCGTCGGATGATTCTCAAAGCGATTCTACGCGGCGCTGTCATCGTCGTGTCATGTCGATGATGACAAGGTCCGCCGCGCGCAAAGACGCGCTCGCATGAACACATATGTTCGATGCAAAAATCACTGAAATGTCTGTTTGGAAAATCCGCTGAGCTAGGAAGCGGCAACAGTGCGTCCGGATCGGACAATTGGGATGATGGCGGAGAAGATGGGATTCGAACCCACGATACCCTCTCGGGTATACTCCCTTAGCAGGGGAGCGCCTTCGACCACTCGGCCACCTCTCCGGTCGAGAGCCTGATAGAGTCATTCGCTGGGGGACGCAAGCGCTTTTTCGGCTTTGCCCCTGAAGAAAAAGCCGGCTTATTTCTAAGCCAGCAATTGCTTCAGATCGGAAGACCCATCGGCGAGGATGGACTTGTCGGGGTTTATGCCGAGTTCCAGCATCTTCTTGCCGCTGACATAGGCCTTGGCATCGTCGATCGCATCGACAGCGATGAACTTGCCGGATTTGAAGTACCAGATCGAATGCGCGCCTTCGCGCGCGCCGGGGCGGAGCAGCGTTTCGTCGTAGCCGAGATTGAAGCCGGCGATCTGGAGTTTCACATCATATTGATCGGACCAGAACCAGGGCTTCGGCTCATAAGGCGCGCTGCCGCCGGCGATGATGGCGGCGGCCGCGTCGGCCTGGTCGACGGCGTTCTGCACCGATTCGAGACGGATGCGCCCACCCTGCCAGGGAAGAGCCGCGCAATCGCCGGCGGCGAAGATCGAAGGGTCGGAGGTGCGCGCGAATTCATCGACGACAATGCCGTTCGCGACTTCGAGACCCGATTCCTTGGCGAGCTGGTCGTTCGGCGTCACGCCGATGCCGACGATGGCGAAATCGATATCGATGATCGAGCCATCGGAGAGTTCGGCGCCGACGAGCTTGCCGTCGCGGCCGATCAGATGCTTGAGGCCGGTCTTTTCGCGAATCTGTACGTCATGCTCTTCATGGATGACGCGCATGATATCCGCGGTCTCCTTGGCGGCGACACGCTGGAGAATGCGGTCGGCCATTTCGATGACGGTGACTTCAAGGCCCAGATGGCGGGCAACGGCAGCCGCCTCGAGGCCGATATAACCGCCGCCTATAATAAGGACGCGGCGGCCTGGACGCATTTCGGCGGCCAGAAGATCGGCGTCGCGCTTGTCGCGGGCGACATAGACACCTTCGAGATCGCCACCAATCGCCGCCGGCAGGCCACGCGGGGTGGAGCCAGTCGTCAGCGCCAGCGTGCCGTAATCGATGGTGGAGCCATCTTGGAGCAGAACCTGCTTCTTGTCGCGCTTGATCTGCTCGACCCATGTGGAGAGACGAATCTCGACGTCGTTGTCGATGAACCACTGCTCCGGGCGAAACAGCAGGCGGTCGAAGCTCATTTCGCCGAGCAAATACTTCTTGGTGAGCGGCGGGCGCTGATAAGGCAGCACGTCCTCGGCGCCAAGAATGGTGATGGGCCTGGTATCCTTGAGCGCGCGCAGCTTGGCCGCCATTTCAAAGCCTGCCTGACCCGCGCCGATAATCACCAATCTGTCCGTCACGATATCGCTCCCGCATTCACTGTATCGAGCAAAGGCCTATCCCCTGCCCCTTGCGTCGTCAACCGGAGCGGAGCGCCGTCAGGCGATCTCGATCCAGCGGCGCTGGTGATAGGACTCTGCCATGGCGTGAACAGACTTTTCTATCCTAAGACCGTCTTCGAATGTGACGATCACCGACGGCTCACCGGAAATCGCACGAATGAGTTCGCGGCATTCAATGATCTTCAGATCGTTGAAGCCGAGGCCATGGCCTGGCGCGGGAATGAACCGGTCATAGGGATGGTGGGCGGGGGCGGCCAGGATCTTGCGGAAGCCCTGCTCGCTGCCGCAGCCATCGGCGTGATAGAGCTCGAATTCATTCATGCGCTCCTGATCGAAGGTGATCGCGCCTTTCGACCCGAATATCTGCAACGCGATTCTTCCCTTTCGACCCCAGGCAGCGCGGTTGGCCATCAACACGGCGGAGATGCCGCCCCCAAAACGCATCAGCACATTGGCCGCGTCGTGATTCTCGACCGGTCGCCGACCACCGTCCTTCATGGGGCGATCGGCATAGGGCTTTGCCATATCTGTCACCACGGCTTCGACATGGCCGAAGAGGTACCAGAGCAAAGACAAAGGATGGACGGCGAAATCGTCGAGCGCGCCATAACCGGCCGACAATTCGCTCTTCCAATAAAAGAGCGCGTCCGGATCGGCCATGAAGTCCTCGTCCATCTCGACGCGGATATGATTGACCTGCCCTATGGCACCTTCGCCGATCAGCGTCTTGATGTGGCGAATGATCGGGTTCTGGATATAGTTGTAGCCGAGCACGGCCACCTTGCCGGAGCGCCTGGCAGCATCCAGCATGCGCTCGGCATCAGCAAAGGCGGGCGCCATCGGTTTTTCGCACCAGACGTGCTTTCCTGCTTCGAGCGCTGCAATCGCCATCTCGGGATGAAACTGGTTCGGCGTGGTGACCGAGACGACATCGACATCGGGGTCGGCGATCAGCTGGCGCCAGTCCCCCGTCGCCTTTTCAAAGCCGAATTCCGAGGCGCGCGCATCGGCGAGATCCCTGTTCGCCTCCGCCAGATGCACGAGGCGGGGACGCCCGACATCGCCGAAGACGGTCTTGACCGCATTCCATGCAAGCGCGTGGCACTTGCCCATATAGCCCGTGCCGATCAAGCCGACGCCCAATGACTTCATGATATCCTCCCGCTCCGAGAATGATTTTGGAATGCTTGGACCATTTTGACAAGACGGGCTGGCGAGCCCAGAAGCAGGTGAAAGCCATCAAACAGCGGAAAAGGCTCGATATTTCTCACATAAAAAACAAATATGCCGGCGAATGGAAATCATCTATGGTCGGGAAACTGGAATATACGTTTCATTTTCGGATCAGCACATGGATAACGACCCCAAGGCCCCCTCTCGCGTTCCCAGGGATTTCGAGAGCCTGCGCAGCACGATCATCGAGCGCAAGGCGACCATGCCGAAGCGGCTGGCGCAGGTGGCTGCCTTCGCGCTGGCCAATCCCGACGAGATCGCCTTCGGCACGACGGCAAGCATCGCGTCTGCTTCCGAGGTTCAGCCATCGACGCTGGTGCGGCTTGCGCATCACCTGGGATATGAGGGTTTTTCCGACCTGCAGAGCATTTTTCGCGAGCGGCTGCGCGACCGGACACTGACTTACGAAGAGCGGTTGGTGACGCTGGAGCAATCGGGTGGCGAGGACGAGGACGCCAATCTGCTTTCCGGCTTCATCTCGGCCGCCGGCCAATCGATCAACCGGCTGGCAGCGACCGTTCAGTCGGACACCTTCAGCAAGGCGGTCGATATTCTGGCGGCGGCCGATACCATTTATCTGATCGCCAAGCGCCGCTCCTATCCGCTGACAGCGCATATGAGTTACGCCTTCTCGAAGCTCAATATCCGCCACCAGATCGTCGCGTCCCCCAATGGGGTCGATGCCGAGACCGTCCAGTTCGCCACGCCGAAAGATGCGGCGATCGCGGCGAGTTTTTCGCCCTACGCCGCTGAAAGCCTCGGCCAGGCGGAGATGCTGAAGGAGCGCGGCGTACCTGTTGTCGTGATCACCGATTCGGCCTTCTCGCCGCTCGCCACCAGCGCCGCCTGCTGGTTCGAAGTGGCGGAGGCCGACTTTGCCGGCTTCCGCTCGCTTTCGGCATCGATGGCGCTCACCATGGCGCTGCCGGTGGCCATCGCCGAGCGGCGGCGAAAGCTGGGACAGCCAAAATCCAAAAAAGCAAAAATGGAATAAACATTCTGAATTGACATTAAATCGGAACCGATGTTTCATCGATTGATATCACCGGCGGACATCCACGCCGGATTGAAAATGATCGGGAGGACATGATGGCAGAACCAAATCCGGGCACACAGCCGGGGCTGTCGCTTGATGTGATCACCATCGGCCGCTCGTCGGTCGATCTCTATGGCCAGCAGATCGGTTCCAAACTCGAAAACATCGCGTCCTTCGCCAAGTCTGTCGGCGGCTGCCCGGCGAATATCGCGATCGGCACGGCGCGCCTCGGCCTGAAGTCAGGCCTGATCACCCGCGTCGGCGATGAGCAGATGGGCCGCTTCATTCGCGAGCAATCGGCACGCGAGGGTGTAGCAACCGACGGCATCGTGACCGACAAGGGGCGCCTGACGGCGCTGGTGCTTCTGGCGGTCGAGGCCGAAGGCGTCTCGCCGATGATCTTTTATCGCTCCGACTGCGCCGACATGGCGCTTGAGGAAGGCGATATCGACGAAGCCTATATAAAGTCGTCGCGCGCGGTGCTGGTTTCGGGAACGCATTTCTCGCGGCCGAACACGGAAGCGGCGCAACGCAAGGCGATCCGTATCGCCAAGGCCAACGGCCGCAAGGTGATCTTCGACATAGACTATCGTCCGAACCTCTGGGGCCTTGCCGGCCACGCCGAAGGCTTCGAACGCTATGTGAAATCCGACCGCGTGTCCTCCAAGATGAAGGAGACGCTGCCGCACTGCGACCTGATCGTCGGCACGGAAGAAGAGATCCTGATTGCATCGGGCGCCGACGACGTGCTCGGCGCGCTGAAGGAAATCCGCCGCCTGTCGCCTGCAACCATCGTCTTGAAGCGCGGCGCCATGGGCTGCATCGTCTATGACGGGCCGATCTCGGACGATCTCGAAGCCGGCATTGTCGGCGAAGGCTTTCCGATCGAGGTGTTCAACGTGCTCGGCGCCGGCGATGCCTTCATGTCCGGATTCCTGCGGGGATGGCTGAAGGATGAGCCGCTGAAGACCTGCGCGACCTGGGCGAATGCCTGTGGCGCCTTCGCGGTCTCCCGCCTCCTTTGCTCGCCGGAATATCCGACCTGGGCGGAACTCGACTTCTTCCTGAAGAACGGCAGCAAGCATCGGGCACTGCGCAAGGACGAGGCGATCAACCACATTCATTGGGCCTCGAACCGCAAGGGCGACATCCCGCTGCTGATGGCACTCGCCATCGATCACCGCTCGCAGCTGACAAGCGTCTGCGACGAGCTCGGTGTCGACTACAAGCAGATCGTCGCCTTCAAGCGGCTCGCGGTCGAAGCCGCGGCGCGCGTCGCCGATGGCCGCAGCGGCTATGGGATGCTGATCGACGAGCGTTTCGGGCGCGATGCCTTCTTCGACGCGGCGACCAAGAATTTCGCCTGGATCGGGCGCCCCGTCGAACTGCCCGGCTCGAAGCCGCTGCGTTTCGAGTTCAGCCAGGATATCGGCTCGCAGCTGGTCGAATGGCCGCTCGATCATTGCATCAAGTGCCTGTGCTTCTATCATCCCGACGATCCCGCAGAGCTGAAGAGCGAACAGCAGGAGAAGCTGCGGACGCTATTCGAGGCGGCACGCAAGGTTGGCCGCGAGCTTTTGGTCGAGATTATCGCCAGCAAGAACGGGCCGCTGACCGACGACACCATCTCGACGGCGATGGAAGAACTCTATGCGCTCGGCATCAAGCCGGACTGGTGGAAGCTGGAACCGCAGGCATCGAGTGCGGCGTGGAAGAAGATCGACGCCGTCATCGCCAAGAACGACCCCTGGTGCCGCGGTATCGTGCTGCTCGGGCTGGAGGCACCGGCGGACGAGCTGGTGAAGGGCTTCGAGGCGACGCTGGCAGCACCTTCGGTCAAGGGCTTTGCCGTGGGACGCACGATCTTTTCGGATGCGGCGCGGGCCTGGCTGTCGGGCAAGATCAATGACGAGCAGGCGGTCGCCGACATGGCCGGACGCTTCCGTGAACTGACCGAGGCGTGGTTGAAAACACGCGGGCTAGCTTCTTAATTACGAATGGACTCCTCCTCAGCCCGGTGCATTAGGCGAGCCGTTGGGGAGGGGAAAACGGATACGAGAATTGCGGGAGGAGCCTTATGGGCAAGACTGTACGATTGACGATGGCGCAGGCCGTCACCCACTTTCTGAAGAAGCAGATGACCGTCATCGACGGCAAGACGGTGCCGATCTTCGGCGGCGTCTGGGCGATCTTCGGCCATGGCAATGTCGCGGGCATCGGTGAAGCGCTCTATCAGGTGCGCGGCGAGCTGACGACCTATCGCGCGCACAACGAACAGGGCATGGCGCATGCCGCGATCGCCTATGCCAAGGCGAGCTTCCGCCAGCGCTTCATGGCCTGCACGACATCGATCGGCCCCGGTGCGCTGAACATGGTGACGGCGGCGGGCGTGGCGCACGTCAACCGCATCCCCGTGCTCTTTCTCCCAGGCGACGTCTTCGCCAACCGCGCGCCGGATCCGGTGCTGCAGCAGATCGAGGATTTCGGCGACGGGACGGTTTCGGCCAACGACGCCTTTCGCCCAGTCTCGCGCTATTTCGACCGCATCACCCGGCCGGAACAGATCATTTCGGCGCTGAAGCGCGCCATGCAGGTGCTGACCGATCCTTATGATTGCGGTCCGGTTACACTGTCGCTTTGCCAGGATGTGCAGGCGGAAGCTTTCGATTATCCCGAGAGCTTCTTCGAGGAGCGCATCTGGACCACGCGGCGCCCTCGCCCCGATGCGGACGAGCTGGCGAATGCCATCGCGCTGATCAAGAAAGCCGAAAAGCCTGTCATCATCGCCGGCGGCGGTGTGCTCTACTCGCAGGCGACGAAGGAGCTGACGGAATTCGCGGATGCGCACGGCATTCCCGTTGTCGTCACGCAGGCGGGCAAATCGGCTATCGACGAGCGGCATCCGCTGGCGCTTGGTTCGGTCGGTGTCACCGGCACATCGGCGGCCAATGCGCTTGCGGAAGAAACCGATCTGCTGATCTCCGTCGGCACACGCTGCCAGGATTTTACGACCGGTTCGTGGGCGCTGTTCAAGAATGAGAAGCTCTCCATCCTCGGCCTCAACATCGCCGCCTACGACGCCGTCAAGCATGACGGGCTTCCGCTGGTGGCGGATGCGCGCGAAGGTTTGAAGGCGATCTCCGAGGGGCTTTCCGGCTGGAAGGCTCCGGCAGCACTGGCGGCGAAGGCCGAGAAGGAAAAGAAGATCTGGACGGAAGCCGCCGCCAAGGCGATGGCGACCACAAACGCTGCGCTTCCTTCCGACGCCCAGGTGATCGGCGCGGTCACGCGCACCATCGGCGGAGAGAACGCGATCGCGCTTTGCGCGGCGGGCGGCCTGCCTGGCGAACTCCACAAGCTCTGGCCGGCCACCGTGCCAGGCAGCTACCACATGGAATATGGCTTCTCCTGCATGGGCTACGAGATCGCCGGCGGCCTCGGCGCCAAGATGGCGCATCCCGACAAGGATGTCGTCGTCATGGTCGGCGACGGGTCCTACATGATGCTGAACTCCGAGCTCGCGACCTCGGTGATGCTGGGCCTGAAGCTCAACATCGTCCTCCTGGACAACCGCGGCTACGGCTGCATCAACCGGCTGCAGATGGGCACCGGCGGCGCCAACTTCAACAATCTGTTGAAGGACTCCTATCACGAGGTGATGCCTGACATCGACTTCCGCGCGCATGCCGAGAGCATGGGAGCGATCGCGGTCAAGGTGTCCTCGATCGCCGAGCTTGAGCAGGCGATCGTCGATTCGAAGAAGAACGATCGGACCTCTGTGTTCGTGATCGATACGGATCCGCTGATCACGACGGAGGCCGGTGGGCATTGGTGGGATGTGGCCGTGCCGGAAGTGAGCTCGCGCGAGGAGGTCAACAAGGCTCGCGCCAACTACGTGAAGGCGCGTGAAGCGCAGCGGATTGGGTGATTTGAGACGTTAGAGTGCGGAGCCCCCTCATCCGCCTGCCGGCACCTTCTCCCCGTTGGGGAGAAGAGATTCGTGGTGGGCGCTCGCTCTATCTTCCCTTCTCCCCCTCGGGGAGAAGGTGCCCGTAGAGCGGATGAGGGGGTCACGCTCGCTGACTTTAGAGAATGACGAGGAGAAACAACAATGAAAGCCAAACTTGGCATGTCGCCCATCGCGTGGTGGAACGACGACCTTCCTGAACTCAGCGACGACGTGTCGCTCGAGGAATGCCTGCGCCAATCGCGCGGCGCCGGCTTTACCGGCATGGAACAGGGACGCCGGTTCCCGAACAATCCTCGGGAAATGCTGCCGATCCTGAAGGCCGCCGACGTGACGCTGTGCGGGGGATGGTTTTCCGGCACGCTCGTCGACGAGGAGCTTGCGGCCAACAAGGATCGCATCCAGCCGATGATCGAGCTGTTCAAGGCCGTCGATGCGCCCTGCATCGTCTATGGCGAGGTCGGCCGCTCGATCCAGGGCGACCGCTCCAAGCCGCTCGCCACCAAGCCGAAGCTCTCCGACGACGAGATGAAGGCCTATGCGCGCCGCGTCACGCAGTTCGGCGAATGGTGCGCCGAACAGGGCATGTCGCTTTCCTACCACCATCACATGGCGGCGGTGGTCGAGACCGAGCCGGAACTCGACGCCTTCATGCGTAACTCGGGCTCAGGCATTCCGCTGCTGCTCGATGCCGGCCACCTCGCCTTTGCCGGCGGCGACGTGCTGCGCGCCATCGACAACCACCACGCCCGCATCAACCACGTCCACGTCAAGGACATCCGCAAGTCGGTGGTCGACGGTCTCGAGCGCAGCAAGCAGTCCTTCCTCGACGCCGTAGCGCTCGGCGCCTTCACGGTGCCGGGCGACGGGTCTCTCGATTTCGGGGCGATCGTGAAGCGTTTCGCCGATTACGGCTATGAGGGCTGGTTCGTCGTCGAGGCCGAGCAGGACCCGCGCAAGGCGCCGCCGCAGAAGATGGCGGAGATCGGTCACGCCGAACTGATGCGGGTGATGACGGCTGCTGGTTATACGGTGGAGACGGAAGGGTTTCCGAAGGGGGCTTGAGGATAAAAGACCCCTCCCCAACCCCTCCCCACAAGGGGGCGGGGCTTTAACTTGCGGCAGCGCCTCGCCACGAAGTTTGCTCTCACGGATGAGACCTAACGGTGAGAATACCGAGAGTGCTGGGCTTAGCCCCTCCCCCTTGTGGGGAGGGGTTGGGGAGGGGAATTCGTTGACAGATATCGAGGAGAAACAAATGCCAAACCTCAAAGTCAAACCAACAGGCACGCACGGCCGCGTCACCCATGTGACGCCCGAGAGCGCCGGCTGGACCTATGTCGGCTTCGACATGCACCGACTGAAACCCGGCGAGACAGTGTCGGGCGAGACCGGCGAGCGCGAGGTGTGCCTCGTCTGGGTGAGCGGCAAGGGCAAGGCCAGCGCCGGCACCAGGGATTTCGGGACGCTCGGCGAACGGATGAGCCCGTTCGATGGGGCGCCGCATGCGCTTTATATCCCGATGGAATCGGCATGGTCGGTGACGGCAGAGACCGATCTGGAGCTGGCGGTCTGCTCGGCGCCGGGCGGTGGCGCCTACGAGGCGAAGGCGATCCCGCCGGGCACGCATCCGGCGCTGACACGCGGCAAGGGCACCAATGTGCGCTACGTCAACAACATCATGCCCGAGGATGACGCATCGGCCTATTCGCTGCTCGTCGTCGAGGTGATCACGCCGGGCGGGCATACGTCCTCCTACCCGCCGCACAAGCACGACCAGGACAACCTGCCGAACGAGAGCTTCCTCGAGGAAACCTATTACCACCGCCTGAACCCACCGCAGGGTTTTGGCTTCCAGCGCGTTTATACCGACGACCGCTCGCTCGACGAGGCGATGGTGCTCGAAGATGGCGACGTGACGCTGGTGCCTAGGGGGTATCACCCCTGCGCTGCCACGCACGGCTACGATCTCTACTATCTCAACGTCATGGCCGGCCCGAAGCGCGTCTGGAAGTTCTACAACGCGCCGGAGCATGAGTGGCTGCTCAAGGCCTGAGACCGGAAGCATGACGACAAAAGCCGCGCCTCGACAGCGCGGCCTTTTCGTTTCAGCCACGCGGTCTCAGATGTCGAGCACGAGCTGCGGCAGGCCGTTCGAGGTCTTGCGCGGGGAAACGCCGTTCTCGTCGACCTGCGCGTTGACCCTCTGGCGAAAGGCCGAGAAGCTCTCGAAGGTGACCACGTCGACGGGCTCGTCGAAATGAAGCGTCAACTTGTGCAGGCCGCCGGCTTGCTCGCCAAGCGCCAGGATCTTGCCGGTGAACGGCTGGTTGAGATAGCGGCCGCTGACGCGTGCGCCGACTGTGAGTGCGGCAAGCGGCGCGGAATTGGGCCTGCTTGCCAGCGCCGATAGTGTGTTCCAGTCGCGGACGCCATGCTGGCTGGCGATCAGCTCCAGAGCCGCGCTATGCGAGATCGGTGTGCCGCTGGATTCCAAGGCGCCACGTAATCGCTTTGCCTGGGCCTTCAGATCGTCGATCGAAGGATAGTTCATGGTTCAGCCTTTCAAAAAGGCATGCTGTTCGAAGCAGTTGGGAGCTCGCATTGCCACCAGTCAGCATGCACAAGGGGCTGTGACCGTTCATTGCAGGAGATCTTCACCATGGATTTTCATCCGCGAGCGGCAGGCGTCTCGAACCGGTTTTCGGTATGAGGCAGGGACGCGCATCTGTCAACCTGCGCAAATTTCCGGCAAAACTGACGAATATTGCCTAAAAATGGGACTTGTGAGCGCCGCAATCTACATAAGCATCTAGTTTTAAAGATCTTTTTCAGAACTATTCAGCACACTTGCCCTAGATTGAAACCAGACAACCAGCGGAGGCGACCATGGCCTTTCAGATGCACCTCGATACTGCACATCCCGAACCGGAGCAGGCTTACCGGGAATTCGCGCTTGATCGCCCCGGCAAGATCATTTTCGTCGGCCATCACCTCAGCACCGCTACCCAACTCCGTTGCCTGATCCGCAGCATCACACTCGCGGGCGCAACGCTCGAAGTGAATGCGTCGATCGAGATGCCGAACCATTTCTTCCTGGAAATTCTCGGCATCCAGGACGAGATCGGCGCGACGCTCGTTAAGCGCGAGGGCGACCTTGCGACGATCAGCTTCAACATGCTGATCAACCCGGAATTCCTGCACCACGTGTTGCGCCTGAGCTTCGAAAACTAGGACCAGCCACCCATAGAAAAAGAGCGGGCTTGCGCCCGCTCCGGCTTCGCCTGATCTCGTCAGGCCGCCAAGCGCCGCTCGATCTGGTCGATCGGCAGGTTCGTGTAATCCTTGGGAATTTCGGCCGAGATAATGGCCTGTGCCTCGACGCTGAGGTTGGAACGAAGCGTTCCGAGCGCGCGGGGCGGCGCCACCAGCACGATGTTGGTCGCATCCTTCTCGATGATCAGGTCATCCAGCTTGAACGCGATCTGCTTCAGGAATTCCGCCTCGGCCTGATCGTGCCAGCTAAGTTCCTCGACCGCGCTGCCACGGCCATCCGCATTGTGCGCCCGGCCAGGCTTGTCGGTGCCGATTTCCCGATCGGGCTCGTTCGGTTGCGCCAGAGTTTCCCTGACCTTGAGATCGACGCCGTTGACGTCGCCGTCATTCTGCATAATCAGAGCCTTGCCTCCGTCGCATACCACAACCCAGGAATTTCGCGGCACTCTGATGTCAGCCATATCAGTCTCCTTGATCTTCTATCTTGAGCGCGAAATTCGCACTCGGGAGCACAGACTTGTGCTCGTGAACAGGAGGCAAACGCCCGGGGTCGTAAAGAGTTCAACGATTTGTGGAATTCGCGCGATAGGCAATCCAATCCGTGTAGAGCGCGTACAGAGAGGCAAACGTCAGGACAGGATCATGAAAACAGCTCTCGTCGCCTATGCCGGTTCATTTGGTACGCTGCTCGTGTTGGATGCCATATGGCTCGGCTTCGTCGCCCGGACATTCTATCGCGATCAACTGGGCGATCTGATGCTGCCGTCGCCGAATTTCGGCATTGCCGCGATCTTCTATCTTTTCTTCGCCGTCGCCGTTGTGGTGCTCGCCGTGCTTCCGGCGATCGCGTCGGGGTCGCTATGGACCGCCGTCATCTACGGCCTGATCCTGGGGCTTGCCGCCTACGGGACCTATGACGTGACGAACCTCGCCACGCTGAAGAACTGGCCGCCGCTGATGAGCATCGTCGATCTCGCCTGGGGCGGCTTTATCACCGCAATGACGGCCGCCGGCGGATTTTTTGCGGTCCGAGCCTTCAGTTAAATTCTCATTCACTAAAATTGTAGGGACTTCGTTGACGATTGCGCAAAGCATTCATGTGACGCTCCATTGGAAAGACTAGGATTTTCCTGATTTTAGGAGTGTGCCTGCGATGTCGATGCTCAACAACACGCACCTCACGACGGTGAAATCGGAGATTTACGAGACCCGGTGGGAGCAGTTCAACGTGCGGCGTCCGGCCCGCATCGTCGCGGTGCGCCCCTGCCTGACGGGTGTCTCGATGCGCAGCGCCGAGATCATCGACATCTCGCGCGGCGGTGCCACGCTTCTCGTCGCTTCGGCGACCGGTCTTCCCAAGCACTACTATCTCAACATCCTAGGGCTGGCCTACCGCATTGGCTGCGCCGAGGTATCACGGCGCAATGAGCGCCTGCATGTGCGCTTCATCAACACGATCGAGCCCGAGGTATTGCGCCGCGTCGTGCGTGCCGACTTCATGATCGGCAATATGGAAGCGATTAGCGCGAGCCGCACGATCAGCATGTAAATAGGCTTCCCAGGGGAATAATCGTCCTTGCCATGGCACCATCAGCGCCTATTGTTGGCGCGATTTTCATAGCCTTGGGAAATGCCCTTCAATGTCTGCCTTCTCGCGCTTCACACCGCTTGTCAGCGCCCTGCCCTCCACCGTTCCCTTTGTCGGCCCTGAGGCCATCGAGCGTCAACGCAGCCTCGCCGTCAAGGCGCGCATCGGCGCCAACGAAAATGGCTTCGGCCCCGCCCCATCAGTGCTGACGGCGATGCGCGAGGCGGGTGTTGATATCTGGAAATACAGCGATCCCGAGAACCATGACCTGAAAGAAGCGCTTGCCGCCCATCTCGGCACGAGTGCGGCCAATATCGCCATCGGCGGCGGTATCGACGAGCTGCTCGGGCAGATCGTGCGCATGGTGATCGAACCCGGTGCACCCGTCGTCACGTCGCTCGGCGGCTATCCGACGTTCAATTTCCATGTGGCAGGCTTCGGCGGCCGGCTGGTCACCGTTCCCTATGTGAACGATCGCGAAGATCTCGACGGATTGCTGGATGCGGTGAAGCGCGAAAACCCGCCGCTCATCTACTTCGCCAATCCTGATAATCCGATGGGCAGCTGGTGGGATGCCGACCGCGTGGTGGCTTTTGCCCGCGCGATCCCTGAGACCACGCTGCTGATCCTTGACGAAGCCTACAGCGAGACCGGCCCTGCCAGCGCGCTGCCGTCTATCGCATCGCTGATCGATCTGCCCAACGTGATCAGGACGCGCACCTTCTCGAAGGCCTACGGCCTTGCCGGCGCGCGCGTGGGCTATGCGATCTCGACGCCGGGCACTGCGCTCGCCTTCGATAAGATCCGCAACCATTTCGGCATGAACCGGATGGCTGTCGCCGGCGCAATCGCCGCGCTCAAGGATCAGGCCTATCTCTCGGAGGTGATTGCCAAGATCCACGCCGCGCGCGAGCGGATTGCCGGTATCGCCGATGCCAACGGCCTGCAGGCGCTGCCTTCGGCCACCAACTTCGTCGCCGTCGACGCAGGCCGCGACGGCACCTATGCGCGGGCGATCGTCGACGGGCTGATGCAGCATGGCGTGTTCATTCGCATGCCGGGAGTCGCTCCGCTCAACCGCTGCATTCGCGTCAGCGTTGGCCCGGCCGCCGATATGGACCTGTTCGAGGCAGCACTTCCTCAGGTTCTGAAGTCGATCGGCTGATTGAACGACAAGAACCGCGCCGGCCTTGTTCCTGCCGGTCGCGGTTCGATATGTCGGCGTAGGCTCCGCACGGCGCCTCGCCATCCCCTCTTCGAGGTTATTGTTTTTATTGAATTGTTTTCGGTGCCGGTATCTTAGTGAACCGTCATCCATTCGCGAGCCGCGCGCAGCGCCTCGACAAGCTGCATCTTGTCCATCGTGGCCGCGAGATCGGCGCGCAGTTCGGCGGCGCGATCGTGGCCCTTGATGGCGGCGATGTTCAGCCATTTGTGGGCCGCGACGAGGTCAACGGAGCATCCGCGACCTGTCGCGTACATCAGACCCATTTCGCAGAAGACATCGGCGTTGTTTTCGCCACCCATGGTGGCCGTTTCAGCATTGTGCATTTCAAAGCGTGCCATCGGTTTTATCCCTGTTTAGCCTGTTATCGACTTACCCTGTTTTACCTCGGAGCCTTGCCGTCTAACGCGGCGTTCGGTCTCTTCGGTTCGGCGGGTTTGCCCCGCTCGTTTGATGGGTTCAATATGCAGCAAGCCCTTCAAAAAACGCCTAAAATGCATGATTAATTTGAGACAAACAAAGTGCAAACGCTTGGTAAAATTGGGTTTTTGTTAAACATCGGATCGCCTGCTCATTAAGGATTCCGGCATTTGCTTAAGGAAAAATTCAGATTTGAAAATCAACCCTTCGTTCACCACGAAATCAGCGCCCAAATGAAAACACACGACAATTCGTCTTCGCGAACAGGCACTTTCAGGCATGCCGGAACCACGAATATTTACCTTTACGTTCGCGTAAGCTATCGTCCGCAACCTCAGGACATCAGGGAGGAATAAGATGATCCGCAGTCTCATTCTGGCGAGCGCATTGGCGCTTTCCGCAACGCTTGCGCATGCCGAGGAGCCGATCGCAGGCAATTGGAAGACGGTGGCCGGCGACACCGCCGTGATCGCATCCTGCGGCGGCAGCTACTGCATCACGCTGAAGACGGGCAAATATGCCGGGCGCAAGATCGGCACGCTGACTGGTAAGGACGGCACCTATAATGGCGAGATCACCGACCCCAGCAACGACAAGACCTATAGCGGCTCGGGCACGGTTTCCGGCAACTCGCTGAAGATGAAGGGCTGCGTGCTGGCCGTGCTCTGCAAGTCGCAGACCTGGACACGCCTGTAAGACAATATCCGGTGCCGCCCGGCCCATCGGGCGCATCTCCTCCGTCCTTCCCGCCCATGCTTGTTTCATGAACGGCGGATGAATTCCGATCTCAGCATCGGTTCAGCCTGACCATGGCAAAACGGTGTCATTCTAAAGTGCACTGCGTCGCAAGCAGCACCCGGCGCACACATGACATTCGGAACATGGCACATGGGCAAGGATACGGAAGTGCTTATCATGGCAAGACGCTTCACCATCATCACGCTGTTCGCAGCGATCTTCGCCGTCTCGTTCTCGGCGGCGGTCAACCGCAATGCCGGCGGCGGCGCGCAGTCGCATTTCGGCGCCAACTATACCTGCGTCGACAGAACCAACCCGATCTGCACCAGCGTCAACTGACGCCATCGCGACCGGCAAGCGCCGACCCCGGCTGCCGGTCATCCTGATCATTCAGGTCTTGTCATGCTGGTCATGCACGCGTCGTTTGCTTGTTAAGAACGACGTACTATAATGCCTCATGAGCAACCGAATCTCTCCTTCTGCCCCCCTCGACGTCTCGTCTCCGAGTCCCTTCAAGCCGCAAAGTTTCGACGATCCCATCAAGGCCGTCGAAGCGCTGACAGAGCTTTACGAGCGCAACACGAGCTTCCTGATCGAGCACTTCAAGGAACTGGCGCAGGGCGCGCCGATCACCTCGCGCTACCGGGCGTTTTATCCTCAGGTGAGCATCGAGACGACAAGCTTCGGCCATATCGACACGCGCCTTTCCTATGGCCACGTCACGGCGCCCGGCATCTACACGACGACGATCACCCGTCCCTCGCTCTTCCGGCATTATCTGAAGGAACAGCTCGGGCACCTGATGCGCAATCACAATGTGCCCGTCGTCGTTTCCGAGTCGAACACGCCGATCCCGCTGCATTTCGCCTTTGGCGAAGGGGCACATGTGGAGGCGTCCGCGTCTGCCTTCGTCGATGTGCCGATGCGCGATCTCTTCGACACGCCCGACCTCAACACCACCGATGACGAGATTGCCAACGGCGAATATATCCCGCCGCCGGGCGAGCCCTCGCCGCTTGCGGCCTTCACGGCGCAGCGTATCGACTATTCGCTGGCCCGCCTCTCGCACTATACGGCGACCGGCGCGCAGCACTTCCAGAACTTCGTGCTGTTCACCAACTACCAGTTCTACATCGACGAATTCTGCGCCTGGGCGCGCAAGCTGATGGCCGAGGGCGGCGATGGCTACACATGCTTCGTCGAGCCCGGCAATATCGTCACCCACGCCGGATCGAGCAGGCCGGAAACGGACGCGACACTATCGCGCCTGCCGCAGATGCCAGCCTATCACCTGAAGAAGAAGGGCCATGCCGGGATCACCATGATCAATATCGGCGTCGGCCCCTCCAACGCCAAGACGATCACCGACCACGTGGCGGTGCTGCGCCCGCATGCCTGGCTGATGCTCGGCCATTGCGCCGGCCTGCGCAACAGCCAGCGATTGGGCGACTACGTGCTGGCGCATGCCTATATGCGCGAAGATCACGTTCTCGACGACGACCTGCCGGTCTGGGTGCCGATCCCGGCGCTCGCCGAAGTGCAGGTGGCGCTGGAGGCGGCCGTGGCCGAGATCACCGGCTACGAAGGCTTCGAGCTCAAGCGCATCATGCGCACCGGCACCGTGGGTACGATTGACAACCGCAACTGGGAACTGCGCGACCAGCGTGGGCCGGTGAAGCGGCTGTCTCAGGCCCGCGCCATCGCGCTCGACATGGAATCGGCGACCATTGCCGCCAACGGCTTCCGCTTCCGCGTTCCTTACGGCACGCTGCTTTGCGTCTCCGACAAGCCGCTGCATGGCGAACTCAAGCTTCCGGGCATGGCCACGGCCTTCTATCGCACACAGGTCAACCAGCATCTGCAGATCGGCATCCGCGCCGTACAGAAGCTTGCTGCCATGCCGCCGGAAACGCTGCATTCGCGCAAGCTTAGAAGCTTCTTCGAAACGGCCTTCCAATAGGCCACCTCGCCTGCCTCAAGAGGTACGACGACGACCGAACGGCAAGGAGATTGCCGTTCCCGTGAGTGCGGAAACGATGATCAGCAGATGGGCATTGATGCTTGCCCGCGCGAGTGCCGCAATATCCGCGACATCGCTCGACGCGCCGAAGGCAACGACCCCTGCCGTGATGCCCGCCGGATAGGTGCCGACGCCGCCAGGGGCATGCATCGGCAGCACCGACGACAGCTCACCGCCAAGCGCGCCGCCGAAGCTTGCAGCGGCCGGCACCACCCCCATCAGCCGCAGCGCCCAGGCAAGCACCAGCACCTTGACCAGCCAGTTGATGACGGTCATCGCCCAAGCGCGGGCGAAGGCCGAAGCATTTGCGGGCAGACCGTTTTCGATTTCGGCGACGAAGTGTTGCAGCTTCGCAGGCAGGAGCTTCGCGGCAAGGCGCACGAGCGGTTTGCGCGCCGCAAACGCTATGACCGGCAGCAGCAGGAATGCGGCCCAGAGAAGCCACGCAATCAGTTTGTGCGACGAGGCGATTGCGAAGCCGATCCCTGCTGCTGCGAAGAGCGCATGAAGATCGAGAAGACGCATGACGAGCAGCGCCGCTGTTCCCCGCGCTAAGGGAATGCCGAATTCGGTGCGCATCAGCAATGGGAAGCTGGTTTCGCCGGTTCGAAACGGCAGCATGATGTTCAAGAGATTATGGACTTGCGTGACGCGGAAAAGCGCCGCGAACCGGCCACGCGTTTCCAGCGGGAAATAATCATAGGTGCGCCAGGTGCGAAGGAAATAGGTACTGGTAAGAAGAGCGAGGGCCGCGACGATCGTTGGAACGCCTACCTCGGCCCATTGCCGTAGAATGGTGGACCAGCCCCAGAACCACTCGATGAAGACGGCATAGACTATGACAATTATGACTGTGAACAGCAGCATTCGATTGCGTGCGAACCAGGATTGTCGGCTGGCAACCACCGGAGACTTCATGTACTAGCTTCCTGCCTTCGGCCGACAGAAGAGCGGCACCACTGGGCGGCGTTTTAGGAGAAATACGTGTTGCAGACAACGGCAGAAACACTTTCAGGCGCGATCAACGCCGCTGCTCCCGTCGAACTATCGCTGGTCGTCCCCGTCTTCAACGAAGAAGAAAGCGTTGGCCCGCTGGTCGATCGCATCTGCTCGGCGATGACCCGCTACCCCAACCGCTGGGAGCTCATCCTGGTCGACGATGGCAGCACGGACGCCACGCTCGTCAATGCTCGCAAGCATATCGGCCGCGACGGCCTACAGCTTCGCATCGTGGCGCTGCAGCGCAATTTCGGCCAGACCGCCGCCATGCAGGCCGGCATCGACGCGGCCACCGGCCGCCTGATCGCCACCATGGACGGCGACCTCCAGAACGATCCGAACGACATCCCGCACATGGTCGCCGAACTCGAGCGCCGCGAACTCGACCTGCTTGTCGGCTGGCGCAAGAACCGCCAAGACGGGCTTTTGCTGCGGAAGATCCCCTCGTGGTGCGCGAACTACCTCATCGGCCGCATCACCGGCGTCAAGCTGCACGACTATGGCTGCAGCCTGAAGATCTACCGCACCTCGGTCATCAAGCAGGTGAAGCTGATGGGCGAGATGCACCGCTTCATTCCGGCCTGGGTCGCCGGCGTGGTACCGAGCTCGCGCATCGGCGAAATGGTCGTCACTCATCATGCCCGCGCGCACGGCCAATCGAAATACGGCATCTCGCGCACTTTCCGGGTTATCCTCGATCTGCTCTCCGTGATGTTCTTCATGCGCTACAAGGCGCGTCCGGGCCATTTCTTCGGCTCGCTGGGTCTCGGGCTCGGCGCCTTGTCGGCGCTGATCCTGATCTATCTTTTCTTCGACAAGTTCATCATGGGCAACGATATCGGAGCCCGACCGATGCTCATGGTCGGTGTCGTCCTTCTTCTGTCATCGGTGCAGATGATCACGACCGGGATTCTGGCCGAAATGATCGCGCGCACCTACTACCGTGACGACGTCTCGCCCAACTATATCGTCCAGCGTATCTTCGACGGGAATGAGAATGCGTAATCTTCTGGCGCGCAAGCCGGATGCCGTCGTCTGGCTGATCGCCGGGTATTTTTGCATCCAGTTCATTGTTCGTCTCTTGCAGCCGCACGGCCTGAGATTCGACGAGTCGCAGCAGGCGTTCGTCTCGCAGTGGCTGACGCTCGGCTACGATTCGCAGCCGCCGCTTTACAACTGGCTGCAGTCGATCGTCGTCTGGTTCTTCGGCCTGTCGCTGGCGACAGTGTCCGCGACCAAGAACCTGGTGCTCTTTCTCGTCTACCTGACCTACTACAAGCTTGCCCGCGAGGTGCTCGAGGACAAGCTTTACGCTGTCATCGCGACGCTTTCGCTGCTGACCATCCCTCAGCTCTTCTGGGAAGCGCAGCGCGACCTCACCCACACGGTCATTCAGCTTCTGACGATCAACCTCTTTCTCTACGGCGTGATCAAGACGCTGAAGGCGCCGTCGCGCGGCTCCTACGCCTTCATGGGGCTGGCGCTTGGATTGGGGATGCTGTCGAAATACAATTTCACGCTCGTCGTCGTGGCCGCGATGCCAGCCGTATGGCTGCACCCGCAAGGACGCGCGCGGATCATGGACCGACGTTTCCTGCTGTCGATCGCGCTCGCCGTGCTGATCTTTCTACCGCACGGGCTTTGGCTGCTCCACAATCTCGACATCGCGTCCGGGCGCACGCTTGGGATCATGAAGCAGGAAGCGCCAGACACCGCGTTCGCGAAGCTGGTGCAGGGGCCATTCAAGTTTCTGCGGCTTGTCTTGGTCATCATGGCGCCGACGGTCATCGTCTACGCGATCGTCTTCGGCCGCTCCTTCTGGAATAGCCTTCGCGCATCCTCCGAATGGACGCGGTTCTTCGGAGCGCTGTTCGTCACGATCGCGCTTCTTGTGCTGGTTCTGGTCGTCACGATCGGCATGACCTCGCTGCGCGATCGATGGCTGTTGCCGTTCCTGTTCCTCATGCCGATCTTCTTCTGCTTGAAGATGCAGGCCGCCGGGCATCGCGCGGATAGTCACTTCCGCCGCTTCATCGTCGTGCCGCTGGTTCTGATGATCGTCATCCCGGCGGCGTTGCTCGCCAGGCCGAACCTGCCCACCTTGTTTGGTCGGTACGAGGCCTACAACGTGCCCTATAGCGGCTTTGCCAAACACATTGCTGCTGAGGAGAGCAAGACGCCGGGTCTCATCGTGACCGACAGCTGGCTGCCGGCCGGAAACCTGCATCTGCAGTGGCCGAATGTGCCGCTGATGTCGCGGTTCTTCGACAACATGAAGATCGCCTACGAGTGGACAGCTGACCGGCCGATCCTGCTTGTGTGGATCACCAAGGACAGCGGAGAGGCTTTGCCGCCCCTGCTCGCCGAATGGATCACGCAGAACCTCGGCGAACAGTATAGCGCCGTCGAGGTGAAGAGCACCTCCGTCCCCTATCATCGGGGACGGCCTGAAGATCAGGTTGGTTTCAGCTACGCCTGGATCTATCCGAAGTAAGCGGGCCCTCAGGCCTTGAGCTCTTTCCACGCCGCATCCAGCGCAAGCTTGGCGATGCGTCCCATCTCGTCCACTTCCTCGTGGCTGATGATGAGCGGCGGGGATGCCAGCATGCGGTCGCCGGTGGCGCGCAGAATGAGGCCGTGGGCGAGTGCGTGATTGCGCACGAGCGTGCCGACGGCATCGGGCTTTTCGTAGCGGGTGCGGGTTTTCTTTTCGGCGGCAAGCTGCAGCGCTGCCATCAGGCCGATGCTCTGGACCTCACCGACGAGGTCGTGATCGCCGAGCGCGCCCCAGACCTTCGCGAAGTAAGGGCCGATATCGTCGCGAACGCGCTCCACCAGCTTTTCTTCCTCGATGATCCTGAGGTTCTCCAAAGCGGCGGCGGCGCAGACGGGGTGGCCGGAGTAAGTGAAGCCGTGGTTGAAATCACCGACCTCGTTGATGAGGACATCGGCGACGCGGTCGCTGACCAGCACGCCGCCGATCGGTAGATAACCTGACGACAGGCCCTTGGCGATCGGCGCCAGATCCGGCTCGACGCCGAAATATTGGTGACCGAACCATTCGCCGAGACGGCCGAAGCCGCAGATCACCTCATCGGCAACCAGCAGAATGTTACGCGCCTTGCAGATGCGGGCGATCTCGGGCCAGTAGGTTTCCGGCGGGATGATCACGCCGCCCGCCCCCTGCACCGGTTCGGCCACGAAAGCGGCGACGTTACCCTCGCCGAGTTCGTCGATCTTCGTTTCGAGCTCACGCGCGACCTTGAGGCCGAACTCAGCAGGCGAGAGATCGCCACCCTCGCCATACCAATAGGGCTGGCCGATATGGACGATACCCTCGATCGGCAGGTGGCCCTGCTCGTGCATGTATTTCATGCCGCCGAGGCTGGCGCCGGCGACGGTCGAGCCGTGATAGCCGTTCTTGCGGGAGATCACGATCTTCTTCGACGGCTGGCCGATGGCGCTCCAGTAGACGCGGGCCATGCGGAACCATGTGTCGTTGGCCTCGGATCCGGAGCCGGTGAAGAAGACGTGATTGAAACGCGGGCCGGCATGGGCCGTGACCTTCTCGGCAAGCAGGGTCGTCGGCGTCGTCGTGGTACCGAAGAAGGTGTTGTAATAGGGCAGTTCGCTCATCTGCCGCGCCACCGCCTCGGTGATCTCCTTGCGACCATAGCCGACATTGACGCACCAGAGGCCGGCAAAACCATCGAGATATTTGCGGCCGTGATTGTCCCAGACGTGCACGCCTTCGCCGCGCTGAATGATGCGGGTGCCATCCGCATTCAGCTTCTTCATATCGGAGAACGGATGCAGATGATGAGCGGCATCGATGGCGGCGAGATTGGAGCGCGCGTAAGTATCAGACATGATTTGCTAAACACCCTCGGATATTGAAAGCCTCTTCCCAATGAGCTACGACCTTGACCTTGTCCGAGGGGATTTTCAAGATCATGGCAAGCGACAACATGCACGGCAAAGCTGCGGGTGGCGATCCGCGCATCGAAATCCTGCTGGTCGGCATGAATGGCGACCTGCGCGGCAAGCAGATCCCGCTCGAAGCGCAGAAGAAGGTGTGGGCCGGCGAAGTCCGCCTTCCCTCCTCCACGCAGTCGCTGGATATCTGGGGCGACGACAATGACGACATCACGGGCCTGTCGCTTTCCGTTGGCGATCCCGACGGACAATGCATTCCCGACAAGCGCAGCCTGACGCCGATGCCTTGGGCACCCGAGGGCTCCGTCCAGGTGCTCGCCACCATGCATGAGTTCGACGGCACACCGAGCTTCATGGACCCGCGCGCCATCCTGCAATCGGTGTTGAACCGCTATGCCGAGCGCGGGCTCACCCCTGTTGTCGCCACGGAACTCGAGTTCTATGTGGTGGCGCCGGACTGGCGCGAGACCGGCCGGCCGATGCCGCCGGCAAGCCTGACCTACCTGGGCGATCCGAACGGCTTCCAGCTCTACGATATGAATGCCGTCGATGCGCTCGACGACTATCTACAAACCGTGCGCGCCTACGCGAAGGCGCAAGCGCTGCCGGCGGATGCGACGACGGCGGAATTCGGTCCCGGCCAGTTCGAGATCAACCTTTTGCACCGCGCGGATGCACTGGCCGCCGCCGACGACTGCATCTACCTCAAGCGTATCGTGGAACAGGCGGCGCGAAAGCACGGGCTGAAATCCACCTGCATGGCCAAGCCCTATTCGGACCACGCCGGCTCCGGCCTGCATGTGCATGCGAGCATCATCGACAGCGAGGGCCGCAATATCTTTGATGCCAAGGGTGGCGAGGCAACCAAGCTGAAATCGGTCTGTGCGGGGATGCTGCAGAGCATGCGCGATGCGCAACTGGTGTTCGCGCCCTTCGCCAATTCCTACCGCCGCTTCCAGCCGGGCTCCTTCGCGCCTGTGGATCTCACCTGGGGCTACGGGCATCGCGGAACGGCGATCCGCATTCCCGACAAGAATGGCCCGGCGGCTCGCATCGAACACCGGGTCGCGGGTGCCGATGCCAATCCTTATCTGCTGCTCGCGGCCATCCTGGGCGGCATGCTGCTCGGGCTCGACAATGAACTCGACCCCGGCGAGGAGACGACGCCGTCGCACATGCCCGAGAATACCACAAAGCTGACGCATGACTTCCTGACGGCGGTCGAGACGTTCAGGGCGTCGCCGTTCATCGCGGATGTCTTCGGCGAGGCATACCAGAGGCTCTACGGCGACACGAAGCGGAAAGAAGCAATCACCCACCTCCGCACCGTTTCCGACTTCGACTATCGTACCTATCTGCCGCGTCTCTAGGACGTCGGTTCGCGCCGTTCTGTTTCGTCGACCTGCGCGGCGAGCCCCTGCCTGACGAGTACCTTGAGTTCGCCGGGATGCAGCTTCAGCGCAACGTCGCGGGCGAGCGGCAGGAGTTCGCCGTCCATGACGCAGTTGGCCTTGGAATGCACCTTCGGGAAATGCAGATGCACTTCGGCCGGGTGCATGATCATCACGTCGGCATTCTCCCGCACCTTTCCGCGCAGGAGATCGATGGCGAGCCGCGCCACGCCCCATGGCTTCAAGGGCTTGGCGGTGTAGAAGCCGAGCTCACCCGATGTCAGCGTATCTGCATAAAGCAGCGCATTCTCGCCGAATGGATTGTTCGATACGGACACGGCAGAGACCTTGCGGCGCTCCTTGATGCCGATCGCCTCGAACTCGACCTCGAATTCCGGCGGATTGAGCACGACGCCGAAGGCCGCGCGGGTGCTGGCGCGCATTTTTCCCAGCCGGGACCGATAGCTGTAGGAATTGCGATAGCGCACCATGCGCGCATGCAGGCCGGCCGAGAACTGATGGATGAAGGGGCGGTCGTTGGCGCTGGCGATATCGACATGATCGACCTCGCCCGAAGCCAGAACATCGAGCGCCTGCCAGATATCGAGTGGAATGCGCAGCGATCGCGCAAACAGGTTCATCGTTCCGGCGGGGATCACGCCGAGCGCGACGCCATTCTTCCAGGCAATGGAGGACGCGGCCGAGATGGTGCCGTCGCCGCCGCCGGCGACGATGCCGTCGATGTCGTCGCGCCGCGCGGCACGTTCCATGGCCGGAACGATCTCCTTGCCTGGAAAGACCATCGCCTCGAAATCATGGCCGGCTTCGCGGAAAACCCGTTCCGCATGCTTCTCGTACGCCTCCATGTCGGTCGTGCGAAAAGTGCCGCCATCGCGGTTGAAAAAACCTATAAGCTTCATCGAGTTCCCGTTGCTGATCGGCTGACGCGCCGCCTAGAAATGGTTCGTTCGCGTGCGATTTCAAGCAGATGGCAAGCTAAATGACGCCAGAATGCGCGATCCGGACAAGTAGATCGCTCACGTATGCGCCTGGCGGGATGCTGCGCTGCATAAAACGCACATGACGGCTCCCAACAAATCGTAAATTAATACCGCGTTGGAGCAGGCGCTCCATCTCCCTCATTTTCCGCTTGTCCGTCCGGCAGTGACACTTCATTGCGCGACTGTTCCAAGCCATTGCATGCCGAAGGAGCTCGCGCTTGAGCCAGGTCGCCGTAAACGATTCCATCGCCGACATCTCCGTCTCCGAGGCGCCCTCGCCCATGGCGGTCGCGCTCGTGCAGCTGGCGCTTGCCTGTGGCGGCTTCGGGATCGGCACCGGCGAATTCGCGATCATGGGCCTGCTTCCCAATGTCGCCGGCACGTTTTCCGTCACCATCCCGCAGGCCGGCTATGTCATCAGCGCCTACGCGCTCGGCGTTGTCATCGGCGCTCCCGTGATTGCCGTGCTGGCCGCCAAGATGGCGCGCCGCTCGCTGCTCTTGCTGCTTATGGGCATTTTCGCCGTCGGCAATATCACGAGCGCCATGGCTCCCTCGTTCGAGAGCTTCACCGTGCTGCGCTTCATCACCGGCCTGCCGCACGGCGCCTATTTCGGCGTCGCGGCGATCGTCGCCGCATCGATGGTGCCGGTGCACAAGCGCGCCCGCGCCGTTGGCCGCGTCATGCTGGGCCTGACGATCGCGACGCTGCTCGGCACCCCTGTTGCCACCTTCTTCGGTCAGTCGCTCGACTGGCGCGTCGCGTTCACCGCCGTCGGCGTGATCGGCCTCGTGACCATGGCGCTGATCTGGTACTACGTGCCGCGCGATGAAGTGTCCGAGGGTGCGAGCTTCATGCGCGAACTCGGCGCCTTCAAGCGTCCACAAGTGCTTCTGACCCTTGCCATCGCGGCTGTCGGCTACGGCGGCATGTTTGCGATGTTCAGCTATATCGCCGACACGACGACCGGCGTCGCCATGCTGCAGCCAGGCATGGTCGCCGTGATGATGGTGCTGTTCGGTGTCGGCATGAACGCCGGCAACGTCGTCGGCTCCTGGCTCGCCGACAAGTCGATCATGGGTACGATCGGCGGCTCGCTGGTCTTCAACATCATTGTGCTGACGCTGTTTTCGCTGACCGCCTCCAGCCCGTTCATGCTCGGCCTCTGCGTCTTCCTGATCGGCTGCGGCTTTGCGGCCGGTCCGGCGCTGCAGACCCGCCTGATGGATGTCGCCGCCGACGCGCAGACTCTGGCGGCCGCCTCCAACCACTCCGCCTTCAACATCGCCAACGCGCTCGGCGCATGGCTTGGCGGCCTCGTCATCGCCTGGGGCTATGGCTCAGCTTCGACGGGTTATGTCGGCGCGATCCTGTCTGCGCTCGGCATCGTCGTCTTCGCAGCTTCGCTACGCCTCGACCGCCGCAGCCGCGTCTGAGCGATCACAGGCCGCCATCCCTGAGGTGGCGACCACTGGGGCGGCAGGATATGTTTTCCTCGCCCCATGCGGCCAAGGCCGCGATGACAGGTTTCAATGTCTTGCCAAGCGGCGTCAGCGCGTAGTCCACGCGCGGCGGCACGACGGGAAACACGGTGCGCGACACCAGACCGCATTCTTCCAGTTCCCGAAGCTGCTTGGTCAGCATCCGCTGCGTTACCGATGGCAGCTTGCGGCGCAGCTCGTTGAAGCGCAGCGTGCCCTCCATCAGGTGGAAGAGGATCACGCCCTTCCACTTGCCATCCAGAAAACTCAATGTCGCCTCGACCGGGCATCCGGGGAAATTCTCGGTCAGCTTGTCTCTCGGCAACGACATTTGACGGTATCCTTTTGGGTACTACGTACAGAATTTGTGCATTCTTGCGCACTCTCAACGTAAGACGCATCTAGCATCCGTGCAACAAACACAGGAGTCTTTCATGCGCGCCGTCGCCTACACCACACCGCAGCCCATTTCCGCCGAAACGTCTCTGATCGACGTCGACCTGCCGATGCCTGAGGCTACCGGCCACGATCTCCTGGTCGAGATCAAGGCCGTCTCGGTCAATCCCGTCGACACCAAGATCCGCATCGGCATGGCGCCCGCGGACGGCGAGTTCAAAGTGCTCGGTTGGGACGCGGCCGGCATCGTCAAGGCGATCGGGCCTGATGTGACGCTGTTCAAGGTCGGCGACGAAGTGTTTTACGCCGGCGCGATCAATCGCCCCGGTTCCAACGCTGAATTCCATCTGGTCGATGAGCGCATCGTCGGCCGCAAGCCCGTAAGCCTCGATTTCGCGGCTGCCGCCGCCCTGCCGCTGACGTCGATCACCGCCTATGAAGCGCTCTTCGACCGCCTGAAGGTGCAGGACGCCGTGCCGGGTGCGGCGAACGCCATTCTCATCATCGGCGGCGCCGGTGGCGTCGGCTCGATCGCCATCCAGATCGCCCGCGCCTTGACCGATCTCACCGTCATCGCGACGGCCTCGCGGCCGGAAACGCAGGCCTGGGTGAAGGAACTCGGCGCCCACCATGTGATCGACCATTCGAAGCCGATCGCTGCGCAGATGGCCGCGCTTGGCATCGGTGCGCCGGGCTTCGTCTTCTCGACCACGAACACCAGCGACCACCTGCAGGATATCGTCGAGGCCATCGCGCCGCAGGGCCGCTTCGCGCTCATCGATGATCCCAAGACGCTCGACATCGTGCCCTTCAAGCGCAAGGCGATTTCGATCCACTGGGAGCTGATGTTCACGCGTCCGCTCTTTAACACCGCCGACATGATCGAGCAGCACAAGCTTCTGAACAAGATCGCGGACCTGGTCGATAGCGGCACGATCCGCACGACGCTGAACGAAACACTCGGCGTGATCAATGCGGCAAACCTGAAGACGGCGCATGCGATGATTGAGAGCGGGAAGACCAAGGGCAAACTGGTGCTCGCAGGCTTCTGATGGCGACAGGCTCGACCCTGATGATGAGCATTTCGGCATAAGGAAGCGACTCATCCATCACGCCCACGAAGAAAGCCGCGCGGCCTGCGCGGCTTTCTCGCCGCAACCGCCTCCCCCGCTTGACTTTTTCAGCGTTTGGGACCACCTACAGCATCACGCACGGAACGCCCGTTCCGAGCGGATATCAACGGAGCCATCTCACGATGCCAAGCGACAGTAGTAGTCGATTGCCTTTGCCGTACGCGGCCTTCGTGCGCTGACCGATATCCATCGGGCTCGCCCGTCGGACGCTGCGGCGGATCGACGGAAAGGCGAGCTATATGAACATCAATCGCTTCCCTCTGCGGGCAGGCCATGCCGCCCGTTTCTTTGCCAGCGACAGCCTCGGTGCCATCACCACGGCTGAACGCGTCGAGCGTCTGAACGCGCTCGAAATTCCAGAAGCAGCGGCCATCCTCGCCACGCTGCCGCAGCAGAAGGCCGTCCGCATACTCGGACGCCCCGAGCTGCACCATGCCGCCGCGATGCTGACCGAAATGCCGGTCGAGCAGGCCGCGCGGCTTTTGAACGCCACCGCCAACGACCGCGTCGCCGACCTGTTTCAGGAAATGGACGAGGCCGCTCGGGCACACCTGTTTTCCAAGCTCGACCGCGCGACCTGTCTCGCCGTGCAGCACCTCATGGGCTATCCGCCGCGCACGGCCGGCAGCATCATGACGACGGAATTCGTCAGCGTGCCGGCGACCTGGACGGTCGAAAAGACACTGGAGCATGTCCGCAAGGTCGAGCGTTCGCGCGAGACCGTCTATGCGATCTATGTTCTCGATGTGGAGACACAGGCGCTCACGAGCGTCGTCACGCTGCGCCGCCTCATCAACGGCGAACCGCAGGCGTCGGTGCTGAGCGTCGCGCAACAGGGCGGCATCGTCCGGGCCGATCCACTGATGACGCAGGAAGACGTGGCACGGCTGATCCGCAAGCACAATCTGCTGGCGCTGCCTGTTATTGGCGAGAACGGCCATATGCTGGGCATCGTCACCGTCGATGACGTCATCGACACGATGATCGCCGACCAGACCGAAGACGCGCAGAAGTTCGGCGGCATGGAGGCGCTTGGAAAGCCCTACATGGCGATCAGCTTCGCCGGCATGCTGAAGAAGCGCGCGGGCTGGCTCTGCGCCCTCTTCCTCGGCGAAATGCTGACGGCAAGCGCCATGCAGCATTTCGAAGGCGAACTGGAAAAGGCGATCGTACTAACGCTGTTCGTGCCGCTGATCATGAGCTCCGGCGGCAATTCCGGTTCGCAGGCGACCTCGCTCATCATCCGGGCGCTGGCGCTGGGCGAGCTGAAGCTGTCCGACTGGTGGCGGGTTCTGCTGCGCGAACTGCCGACCGGCATCGTGCTAGGCTCGATCCTCGGCGCCGTCGGCTTTGCCCGCATCATCCTGTGGCAGAATATCGGGCTCTATGACTATGGCGAGCACTGGATTCTCGTCGGCTTCACGATCTTCGCGGCGCTGATCGGGATCGTGACGTTCGGCTCGGTCGCAGGCTCGATGCTGCCCTTCGTGCTGCAGAAGCTGCGGCTCGATCCAGCCAGCGCCTCGGCACCCTTCGTTGCCACGCTGGTCGACGTGACCGGGCTGGTGATCTACTTCTCGGTGGCGCTGCTGATCCTCAGCGGCACGTTGCTGTAAATAGGAAAACGGGGCCGCTCGGCCCCGTTTCTCATTGTCGTTCAGGCCGTTGCCTGGATGACGACGACCTGCGCGCCTGGCTCTACGCGCTCGTAGAGATCGATGACGTCGTGGTTGAGCATGCGAATGCAACCGCTCGACATGGCAAGGCCGATCGACTGCGGCTGATTGGTGCCGTGAATGCGGAAATGCGTGTCGTTACCGCCGCGATAGAGATAGATGGCGCGGGCGCCGAGCGGGTTGTTCGGGCCACCCGGCATGCCGCCGGCGAGCTTGCGGTAGCGCTCTTCGCGGCGCTGCATGTTTTCGGTCGGTGTCCAGCTTGGCCATTCGGCCTTGCGTCCGACATAGGCACCGCCTGCAAAGGCCAGCCCTTCCCGACCGACGCCGACGCCATAGCGCATCGCCTGGTTATCACCGAGGATGTAGTAGAGGCGGCGGGCGGGCGTGTCGACGACGATGGTGCCCGGGCTGTAGCTCGAGGCGTAGCTGACCTGCTGGCGACGAAGCTCCGGATCGATCTTGTCGATCGGCATGGCCGGCAACGGAAACTTCTCGGCCGGAATGGCCGCGTAGTTGGCGCGATGATCGGGACCGCTCGAAGCGCAGCCGGCGAGAAGCGCGGAGACGCCCAGAACGAAACCACGGCGGGAAAGCGACATCGAAGCAGATCCTTAACGTTCGGTTGATGAGACCGAGGTTACGGAGATTATGGTTAATGAACTGCTAAGCGGCTGCCTGCGGTAACGTACTCGTTAAGAGGTTGTGACGTGCGTCTCGACATCGGTTGCGCGAGGGCGCATCATTAGATGCACGATTTGATGCGGAGGCTTAAATGCGAACGACGGTGACGCTGGACGACGATTTGATCAAGCGTGCGCAGGAGGTGACTGGGATCACCGAACGTTCTGCCTTGTTGAAAGAGGCTTTGACTCGCCTGATCCAGCAAGAGGCAGCACGTCGCTTGATTATGCTCGGTGGCAGCGCTCCAGATTTGAAAGCACCCCCGCGCCGTCGGTGGAATGAAGACGGCACTTGGGGTGGGAATGTCGACATGGATTTGCCGGAGTGATCCTGCTCGACACATCACTCTGGATCGATCACCTGCGAAAGAACGACGGGCAGGTCGAATTCCTGCTCAAACGCAATCAGATACTCGTTCATCCGTTTGTTATCGGAGAAATCGCACTTGGGTTCATGCCGCGTTACGACGCGACGATAAAAGCGCTAAGCGAGTTGCCTCAAGCCAGCGTGGCCGACAATGATGAAGTGCTAGTGCTCATTAGTCGGCACGCCTTGATGGGAAGCGGTATTGGCTATGTCGATGCGCATCTTCTGGCATCCGTGATGTTGTCTGCAGGCTCGCGTCTCTTTACCCGCGACAAACGTCTTGCTCGAATCGCGACCGCACTAAGCGTCGGCTTTCAACCGTGAGCCAGTTGCCCTAGTTTTAGCAGCATGGCCACGCGCCGTTGCGGGTCCATGCCGTTGCTGATCTCATCATCGATCTTCGCCCGCAGAAATGGCGGCATGTCCTGGCCGTCTACGGTTTGAAAGCCCATGGATTGGTAGAAAGGTGCGTTGAACGAGACATGGCGGTCCGTCGTCAACGTCAGCGCGGAAAGCCGGCGTGTCCTTGCCATGTCGACCGCGTGGGACATCAGTTGCCGGCCGACGCCCTTTCGTTGCCAGTCCCTGCTGACATCGAGCTCGATCACATAAAGCGTGTCGTGGATTTCTTCCGCCGCGAGGAAGCCGACCGGGTGATCGTCGCTGTCAGCGGCCACGATCAGCAGGCCGGCTTCAAACGCTTTTCGCAGGATAGCGTGCGGCAAGGCATGCGCGGCGTCGGAGATGCCCAACGCCTCCGCCAATGTCGCGAAGGCGTCGAGTTCTATCTCGGTCAGGCGCGGCAGTTCTCCCAAGCGCGCCTGCCTGATCTCAAGCGTAGCGCTCATGGCTTATGCCTTACATGTTCGGATAGACCGGCCCCTCGCCGCCCTGCGGCGGAACCCAGTTGATGTTCTGGTTGGGGTCCTTGATGTCGCAGGTCTTGCAGTGGACGCAGTTCTGGGCGTTGATGACGTAGGTCTCCTGCCCGTCCTTCTCGACCCACTCGTAAACACCGGCAGGACAGTAGCGCGTCGAGGGACCGGCGAAGATGTCGTGCTCCGACGACTTCTGCAGCGCCATGTCCTTGACCTTCAGATGCACCGGCTCGTTTTCCTCGTGATTGGTGTTCGACAGGAACACCGAGGAGAGGCGGTCGAAGGTGAGTACGCCGTCGGGCTTGGGGTAGTCGATCGGCTTGTGCTTGGCAGCCGGTTCCAGGGATGCGGCGTCGGTCTTGCCGTGGCCGAGCGTGCCGAAGAAGGAGAAGCCGAGGAGCTGGTTGGTCCACATGTCGAGACCGCCGAGTGCGACGCCGATGGCCGTGCCGAACCTCGACCACAGCGGCTTGACGTTGCGGACCTTCTTCAGGTCCTTGCCGATGTCGCTTGCGCGCCATTCGTTCTCGATCTCGATGACCTCGTCATTGGCGCGGCCTGATGCGATCGCGTCGGCGATCCTGTCGGCCGCCAGCATGCCCGAGAGCACGGCGTTGTGGCTGCCCTTGATGCGGGGGACGTTGACGAAGCCGGCGGAGCAGCCGATCAGGGCGCCGCCTGGGAAGGTCAACTTCGGCACCGACTGGTAGCCGCCCTCGGTGATGGCGCGGGCGCCGTAGGAGAGCCGCTTGCCGCCCTCGAAGGTGGTGCGGATCGCCGGATGGGTCTTGAAGCGCTGGAATTCCTCGAAGGGGAAGAGATAGGGGTTCTTGTAGTTCAGGTGCACCACGAAGCCGACGGCGACGAGGTTATCTTCCAGGTGATACAGAAACGAACCGCCACCGGTCTTCATGCCGAGCGGCCAGCCGAAGGAATGCTGCACGAGGCCTTGCTTATGGTTCTCCGGCTTCACCTGCCAGAGCTCCTTGATGCCGATGCCGAATTTTTGGGGTTCGCGGTCCTTCTGGAGATCGAACTTGGCGATCAGCTGTTTCGCGAGCGAGCCACGCACGCCTTCGCCGATCAGCGTATATTTGCCGAGCAGTTCCATGCCGCGAGTGAAATTCGGGCCGGGCTCGCCGTTCTTCTCGACGCCCATGTCGCCGGTCGCGACACCGATGACGGCGCCCTGGTCGTTGTAGAGCACTTCGGTGGCGGCAAAGCCCGGATAGATCTCGACGCCCAAGGCTTCCGCGTGGCCCGCCAGCCAACGACAGACATTTCCAAGCGAGACGATGTAGTTGCCGTGATTGCTCATCAGCGGCGGCATGGCGAAGTTCGGCAGGCGGATGGAACCGGCCGGACCGAGCAGCAGGAAGTGATCGTCCTTGACCTCGGTCTTGAAGGGATGATCGGCCTCCTCGCGCCAATCGGGCAGCAGGCGGTCGATACCAACAGGATCGACGACGGCACCCGACAGGATATGCGCGCCGACTTCGGCGCCCTTCTCCAGCACCACGACGGAGAGTTCGGGATTGACCTGCTTCAAACGGATCGCAGCCGAAAGGCCGGCGGGGCCGCCGCCGACGATCACGACGTCGAATTCCATGCTTTCGCGTTCAGGCAGTTCAGTCGCTTCGGTCATCCGTCATTCTCCGCTCGGCCGGCTTTGCGGCCATAATTCCCCGTGTGTAGGCTATCTCTTGGCAAAACATGGCTGGATTGTCGAGCCGGGAAACGACAGCCATACCCCATTTCGCGCAATGATATTCCTCTTCACAAAAGAACTACATGACGCTTACGTCAACGTCAATAAATGAACCTGTTTCGGCCATGTCGCGGCCTTTCCTTTTGATCTTACCGCGCCCTATAAACGGAGCGAACAACAGGAGACTTCAAAAATGGATCTGGGCATCAAGGGCAAGCGCGCGCTCGTGCTGGCATCGTCGCGCGGACTTGGCCACGGCATCGCGGTCGCTCTGGCGCGCGAAGGCGCCAATGTGCTTTTGTGCGGACGCAGCGGCGAAACGCTGGAGGCGAACTGCAAGGCGATCAATGCCGAGGGCAAGGGCAAGGCCGACTGGATCTGGGCCGATCTTTCGGAAGAGAACTTCGTCGAGACAGTGACAACAGCAGTCAAGAGCAAGCTCGGCGGCGTGGACATCCTGATCAATAACACCGGCGGCCCGACGCCCGGCACCACCGAGGACATGACGGCCGAGCGGCTGGAGACCTATTTCTTCTCGATGGTGCTCCGGGTCATCACGCTCACAAATACGCTGCTCCCCGGCATGAAGGAACAGGGATGGGGCCGCATCCTGACGGTGGCGTCCTCGGGCGTGATCGAGCCGATCGGCAATCTCGCGCTTTCCAACACGCTGCGCCCAGCGCTCGCCGGCTGGAGCAAGACGCTGGCCACCGAAATCGGCCGCTTCGGCATCACCACGAACCTGCTGCTCCCCGGCTCCATCCTGACGAGCCGGCTCGACGATCTCGATGGCGCCGCCGCAAAGCGCACCGGCAAAAGCATCGAAGACATTCGTGTCGTCAAGGAAGCGGCCATCCCGGTCGGGCGATATGGGAAGGTGGAGGAGTTCGCGGCGACCGCCGCCTTCCTGTGCAGCCAGCAGGCGAGCTATATCACCGGCAGCCTCGTGCGCTGCGATGGCGGCGCGGCGCGATCCCTCTGATCGCAAACGACAATCGGGCGTCAGCCGCTGGCGCCCGACCGCGGTTGCGTCACATTCACGCGATCGCCCGCAGTTTAGAATATGCGAACATTACGAAAATTTAAGCCATTCTAACCACTTAGTGATGCCCCTGTCGGGATTGTGTCTTTTTCGTGCCGCAATAAAAGTGGTTGAATAAGTCATACTCAACAGCCCCCGACCGGTATCAACATGAAGAAACTCTGGATCACCACCTGCCTTGTTGTCGCAGCCGGCTTCGGCGCGTGGCACTATAAGGATCGCATTCCCTATCTCTCGCAATTCGGACCGAAACCGACCGCGCAGGCCGACGCCTCCGGCGGCAAGCAGGCGGCGGGCGATGGAGCACAGCAGGGCGGCGACCAGAAAGGCAAGGGGCGCAAGGGCGGCGGGCCCACGCTGGTGAAAACCGTGGCCGCCGTGAAGACCGTGCTGCCGCGCGATGTGACCGCATCCGGTTGGGCGGACGCCGACGACAACACGACGATCGCCGCGCAGGAACAGGGGCTGGTGACCGAGATCATCGCCAGCGATGGCTCCTCCGTCAAGCAAGGCGACCTCATCGCCAAGCTCGACAACCGCACGGCGCAGGCCGCAGTCGACAAGGACAATGCGATGATCGTGCGCGATACCGCAACGGTCGCGGAGGCCGAAACGGCGCTCACCCGCGCATCCGATCTCCTGACGTCGAAAGCCGGCACGCAGCAGACCTACGACCAGGCTAAGGCCGCGCGCGACACTGCCGTCGCCACTGTGCAGGCGGACAAGGCGACGCTCGCCTCCGATCAGGTACTGCTTGAGCATACCGACATCCGGGCGCCCTTCGACGGCCGCCTTGGTGACATCGCCGTCAGCCCCGGCGCCTTTGTGACGGCAGGCGCGACGATCGTGACGATTGCGAAATACGACCCGATCTATGTGAAATTCCACCTGCAGGAGCGTGACCTCCGGCAGCTGAAGTTGGCACTCGCCGCAGGCCCCGTCGACGTGACCACCGTGCCGCCATCGGGCAAGGGCAAGCCGCGCACCGGGCACATCAGCTTCTACGACAACACCGTCGACACCGCATCCGGCACCATCCTCGCCAAGGCGAAATTCGAGAATGCATCGGGCGCGCTTTGGCCGGGCCAATCCGTCAACATCGTCGTGCATTTCAACAACAACGAACAGCAAATCGTCGTGCCGACGGTGGCGGTCAGCCCCGGCGCCGATGGCTTCTACTCCTTCGTCGTCAATGACGGAAAGGTGCGGCTGGCGCCCGTCACCGTCGCCCGCGCCAATGGCGGCTATACGGCGATCTCGGCCGGCCTTTCGGAAGGCGACCATGTGGTCATCGAGGGACAGGCGCAGCTCGTCGACAAACAGGCGGTGAAGGAAGAGTTCGATAGCAAGGCGATCAACGTCGCCTCGGCGGATCAGCCGAAGTCAACGGAAACCATCGTGGCGGGCACGGAAGAATGATACCAAATTTCTGTATCCGGCGCCCCGTCGCCACCACGCTTCTCGCCATCGGCGCCGTGCTTGCCGGCATCGCCGGCTACCAGCTCGTGCCGGTGGCAGCCCTGCCGCAGGTCGATTTCCCGACGATCAACGTCTCGGCGTCGCTGACCGGCGCCTCGCCGAAGACCATGGCAACCTCGGTCGCGACACCGCTGATCAAGCAGTTCGAGACGATCCCCGGGATCAGCGAGATCAGCGCCACCAACTCGCTCGGCAATACCAGCATCGTGCTGCAGTTCGATCTCAACCGCAGCATCGATGCGGCTGCCGCCGACGTTCAGGCGGCGATCTCGCATGCCACACGGCAGCTGCCAGACAACATGACGACGCCGCCGAGCTATCGGAAGACCAACCCGGCAGACGCGCCCGTCATGCTGCTTGCGGTGCAGAGCGATACGATGCCGCGCAGCAAGCTCGACGATGTCGCGGAAAACATCATCTCGCCCTCGCTCTCCACCCTGCCCGGCGTCGCCGAAGTATCGGTCTTCGGCGCGCAGACCTATGCCGTGCGCGTCGAGGTCGATCCGAACAAGCTGCTGAACCGTGGCCTGGGGATCGATACGGTCAACAAGGCGATCCAGGCTGCCAATAGCCAGGTGCCCGTCGGCACCTTGCAGAACAACAGCCAGAGCATGACGATCACCGCCGATACGCAGCGGACAAATGCCGAGCAGTTCCGCACCCTCGTCATTGCCAACCCCGGTGGCGCGCCCATCCATCTTGGCGATGTCGCCGACGTTGAGGATAGCGTCGAGAACCAGAACACCGGCAGCTGGTACGACGGCAAGCAGAGCATCATCCTGGCAATCCAGCGTCAGCCGGATGCCAACACGGTCGCCGTGGTCGATGCGATCAATGCGAAGCTGCCGGCGCTGCATGCCGAAATACCGGGATCGGTGACGACGCAGGTGATGAACGATTCGGCCAAGCCGATCCGCGATGCGATCTCGGACGTGAAATTCACGCTGTTCCTGACGATCGGCCTCGTCGTTCTGGTCATCTATCTCTTCACCGGCCACCTGACGGCGACGATCATACCGGGCCTTGCCGTGCCGCTTTCGCTGATCACCACCTTCGGCATGATGTATGTGCTGGGCTACAGCGTCGACAACATCTCGCTGCTCGGGCTGACGCTTGCCGTCGGCCTTGTCGTCGACGATGCCATCGTCATGCTCGAAAACATCTTGAGGCACGTCGAGGACGGGATGCCGGTTCTCGAGGCGGCCATCAAGGGATCGGGCGAAGTCAGCTATACGATCATCTCCATGTCCGTCTCGCTGATCGCGGTCTTCATTCCGATCCTTCTGATGGGCGGCGTGGTCGGGCGTATCTTCAACGAGTTCGGCATGGTGGTGGCGATCGCCATCGTGGCATCCGCCATCGTGTCGCTGACGGTCACGCCGATGCTCGCCTCGCGGCTCGGCAGCGGCCATAGCCAGCCGCCCTTCTTCATTCGCTGGTTCGATGCCGGCTTCGAGCGGACGCTGCGCGGCTACGACCGCTCCGTTGCCTGGTGCCTGACACACCGTCCGGCCATCCTTGGACTGTTTCTCGCGTCGGTCGGATTGACGGTCTACCTGTTCATGACGCTGCCGACGAGCTTCTTCCCGACGGAAGATATCGGCCGCCTCAACATCTCGACCCGCGCCCGCCAGGATATCTCCTATCCGGCGATGAAGGATTTGCAGAACCAGGCGGCAGCGCTCGTCAAGCAGAACCCGGCGGTCAATCACGTCATGTCGATCGTTGGCGGCAATGCCCGCAGCCCGCTCAACAACGGCACGATGTTCGTCGAACTGAAGGACAAAAAGGACCGGCCGCCGCTCGATCAGACGCTGCGCGAACTGCGCGCCAGCATCAGCAAGATACCCGGCTTGCAGGCCTTCATCACGCCGCAGCAGAGCCTTCGCTTCGGTGGACGGCAGACGGCCAGCCAGTATCAGCTGGTGGTGCAGGCGCTGAGCGCGGACCAGACAAACCTCTGGGCCAACAAGATCCAGCAGGCCATGCACGGCGATCCGCGCTTTACCGACGTGACATCGGACGCGCAGAACAACGCGCTGCAGGCCGAGATCAAGGTCGATACGGAAAAGGCCGCCGCCTTCGGCATCACCGACGACCAGCTGCGCACGACGCTGCAAGAATCCTTCGGCGGCTATGCGGCGGCGCAGATCCAGTCGACCGGCGACAGCTACGACGTGCTGGTCGAGTATGACACCAACGCGCCCTGGGATGACCAGAAGCTGCAAGACATCCGCGTGGCGTCGTCGAGCGGCGCGCTCGTTCCGCTGTCGAACTTCGCGACAGTGGAGCGCACCACTGGTCCGGTAACGATCAACCAGACCGGCCAGCTCGTCTCGACCACCGTGTCGTTCAACCTGCCTGCCGGCGAAGCGCTCGGCGATGCAACAGCTGCGATCGACCAGATCAAGAAGGACATCGACATGCCCTCGGACGTCTTCACGTCCTATGGCGGCACGGCGCAGATCTTCGAGCAATCGCAGGGCAATACGCCTCTTTTGATCTTGGCGGCGGTGCTGACGATCTATGTCGTTCTCGGCGTCCTCTACGAGAGCTTCATCCACCCGCTGACGATCCTCTCCGGCCTGCCGGCGGCCGCCCTCGGCGCTCTTCTGGCACTGAGGGTGATGAACTTCGACCTGTCGATCATCGCGCTGATCGGCCTCCTGATGCTGATCGGCATCGTCAAGAAGAACGCGATCATGATGATCGACGTGGCGCTGGAGAACCTGCGATCCGGCACCGGCATGACCTCGTCCGAGGCCATCCACGAAGCCTGCGTACGGCGTTTCCGGCCGATCATGATGACGACCTTCTGCGCGCTGCTCGGCGCGCTCCCGATCGCGCTCGGCTCGGGCGCAAGCTCGGAGCTTCGCCAGCCGCTCGGCATCGCCGTCGTCGGCGGCCTCATCGTCAGCCAGGCGCTGACGCTGTTCATCACGCCGGTCATCTTCGTCGAGATGGGACGGCTCAGTGACTGGTTGCTCAGCCTTGGGCGGAAGAAGACAGAAGAACAACACGAGGAGCCCACACGGGCCATCGCAGCGGAATGATCGAGACGGGCGCCCATCGGCGCCCGTTTCATTTTGCGTTTGCGCGTCTTGAATAAGACAGACCGCTGTGGCATCACGCGCCCTCTTGAATTCGGGCGTCCCTTGGCGCCCCGGCGGAGCAATTGCTCCAGTCTCCAGCAACGATCGACATTGAGAGGTGCGAGCATGGCTCAAGCGCTAGGTTTGGACTTTGGCACGACCAACACCGTACTTGCCACCGCGGACGGCAAGACCACGCATTCCTTGGGCTTCACCAGCTCGGCGGGCGAAAGCGACAGCATGCGCACGGCGCTGTCCTTCATGAAGGACGGCAAGCTCGGCGCTTCGGCCCTGAAGGTCGAGGCAGGTCATGCGGCGATCCGCCAGTTCATCGACAATCCCGGTGACTGTCGCTTCCTGCAGTCGATCAAGACATTCGCCGCCAGCGCCCTTTTCCAGGGCACGCTGATCTACGCCAAGCGCCACAGCTTCGAAGACCTGATGGAGGTCTTCATCCGCCGCCTCAGCAACTATGCGGGCAACAACTGGCCGTCGGACGTGGCACGCATCGTCACCGGCCGGCCGGTGCATTTCGCCGGCGCGAGCCCCGATCCGGTGCTGGCGACGCAGCGCTACAACGAGGCGCTGTCGCGCTTCGGCTTCCCGGAGGTGCACTATGTCTACGAACCCGTGGCAGCCGCCTTCTACTTCGCGCAGAACCTGAAAAGCGACGCGACGGTGCTGGTCGCCGACTTCGGCGGCGGCACGACCGACTATTCGCTGATCCGCTTCGAGACCGTCGCCGGCCAGCTGAAGGCGACGCCGATCGGCCATTCCGGTGTCGGCATCGCCGGCGATCACTTCGATGCGCGCATCATCGAAAACGTCGTCGCGCCTGAAATTGGCAAGGGGAGTCATTTCAAGAGCTTCGACAAGATCCTTGAAGTGCCGACCAACTACTACTCCAGCTTCAGCCGCTGGAACCAGCTGTCGATCTTCAAGACCTCGCGCGAATACGAGGACCTGAAGAAGCTGGTCCGCACGGCGCTCGAACCCGAGAAGCTGGAGCTCTTCATCGACCTCGTCGATCATGACGAAGGCTATCCGCTCTACCAGGCGGTCTCGGCCACGAAGATGGCGCTGTCGGCCTCCGAGGAAGCCGAGTTCAATTTCTCGCCGCTCGGCCGCGCCGGAAAGCGGATGGTGGCTCGCGCCGATTTCGAGAGCTGGATTTCCGACGATCTCGCGCGCATCGAAGGCGCGCTCGACGATGTGCTGGAAAAGACCAATACGGAAGCGGGCGCGATCGACAAGGTGTTCCTCACCGGCGGCACTTCCTTCGTTCCGGCGGTGCGTCGCATCTTCACCGAGCGCTTCGACACCGATCGCATCGAGACCGGCGGCGAGATGCTGTCGATCGCGCACGGTCTGGCGCTGATCGGCGAACGCGACGATATCGCGCAATGGACGGTGCAATAGGCCGGGATGTGTCGGCTGCGCACTTTCATTGAGGCCCAGGCTTCGGTAATGTCGCGCCCATGATCTCCGTCAACGACCTCTCTCCAGGCGAACTCGCAGCCCTTCTGCATTTCCATGCGGATGCCGGTGTCGAGTGGCTGCTGGAGGACGAGGCTGTAGATCGCTTCGCCGAGTTCGAGGCGATGAAAGCGGCGCGCCGCAGCGCCGCCCCTGCCCCACAAGCGGAAGCGCGCGAGACCACATCCCGCGCACCAGCGGCTTCCGCACAACGCGGTGCGCCCCAGCCTGAGCGCTCGGCGCAACGGCCTCAGCCGGCGATCCCTGACGGCGAGGCGATCCAGCAGGCGCGGTTCGCCGCCGAGAGCGCGCGTTCGCTCGCGGAGCTGAAGACCGCGCTCGAGGCCTTCAATGGCTGCAATCTCAAGCACAGCGCACGCTCGACGATCTTCGCCAGTGGAGATGCTGCGAGCGGCATCATGCTGATCGGCTCAGCGCCCGGCGCGGAGGACGATCGCGAGGGGCAGCCTTTCGCAGGGCGTCCCGGCCAGCTGCTGGACAAGATGCTGGCCGCGATCGGGCTCGACCGCGCCGGCATCCTGTTGACCCAGGTCATTCCGTGGCGCCCGCCGGGCAACCGCGTAGCCTCCCCCGCCGAGATGGATATCTGCCGCCCCTTCATCGAGCGGCAGATCGCGCTTGCCGAGCCGAAAGTGATTCTCCTGCTCGGGAACTTCGCAGCTCGGGTGTTTTTTGGCGAAGGCGACACCATTCACGGCTTGCGCGGCCAGTGGCGCGAAATTGCCGCAGGCGACCGCGTCGTCCCAGCCATTGCGACGCTGCATCCGCAGGACCTGTTGACGGCGCCGGTCAATAAGCGCTTGGCTTGGAACGATTTATTGGCTTTTCAGGCGAAACTGACAGAAATCAATTCTGCCTCCTAAATAACCAACATTGACAGATTTGCGACGAGACCCATGCGCAAAACGCATGTCTGCCGCGTATTCCTATGCCTTGTGAAATCTATTGTGCGCTGCAATATTAGCGTTGTGTCTTGGGAGGAATCACTAAGGAACCAAGGCAATGAGCAACACTCGTCGTCCTACACACTGCAGATTTGAAACCTTGAGAAGCGCAAACAGCAACGGCCGCACCACGCAGAGCTACTGCCGCACCGGCTTCGCCACCAACGAGCAGATGATCGCTCGTGGCACTGGCGCGAGCGGTCGCATCGTGCGCCCCGCTGCCATCTTCGCGGATTTTCAGCAGTATTGATCGCAGGGCACGGCCATTCGCCGTCCCTGCCGCTTATCGGCTTATTCTCATGACGACCCGTCTCATCTCACTTCTTTGCAAGATCGACGCCATCGAGCACATCCGCGCGGCCGTATGCGCGGCGGAAGCCTACGATCGCGAATCCTGACGCGTCGCCATCGGCGCACGCCAGAGCCGTCACGGCACCTACCTCTCCACCGACATCTCGCTTGCCGCGTGAAACGCCTGATCGACATAGGCGAACTTGATCGCCTGCCACTGGCAATATTCCTCGACGAACGCGCGCGATATCCATAGCGACGGCTTCTTCATATCGACGTCCCACCCCATGCAGCCATCCTGCGCCGCTCTGGCGAAGAGGCGCTGCATATGCGTGCGCGATATCATGAAGTCGGCGGCCAGCGCCCTGCTGTCGAGCGGACCGACGAAGAAGCGATCGGGATGCGGCTCATCGGGATCGATCCTCGACATCAGATAATCGACAATCAGCCCGCCGGCATCGTTCCACATGAACACGCCCACCCGCTCCGGCGGCTCGCGCCAGGCTGCATCGCGCAGGCAATCGCGCGCGATCCGCGGCTGCATCAGCCGTATCCACTGAGGGTTTGCCTGGAACCGCTCCGCCCTGTCGCCATCGTCGAGGACGTCGAGTGCCAGCAAGTTGGACCAGACCCAGCTGAACATCGCCTGCTGCGCGATGTCGGCCACGTCGTAGCGGCGCGGCCGCTTGCGTTCCTCGCCGGGCACACAGGTGATGAACCTGTAGGTCGCGAGCTCATCGATAAAGCTGCGGATGGTGTTGCGGCTCGCAGCCTTGAAAGCCGTGATCTCCGTCGTCAGTGCCGTCGCCGTCAGCCCCGACGTTGGATCACCATCGATGCGTTCCATGCTGAGTGCATAGGCGACCTGCGTGAGCAGCCACCGCTGGTGCGATGCGAGCAAGCGCGCAAGCCTTGGGCCGGCATCGAACATGTTGCGCATGCGGCTTGCGTGAAATCGAATACCCAAGATGAACTTGGGGTCGGCTATCAAGTCTGTGGCACTAAACGGCATTGGTCTCCCGGACGGCACTCGACCTCGTGTAACCGCAAGTCAAGCAAACTAAAGCCGCCACTTATTTTCAACATCAGGATGTATAAATAAATGAAAGTTGTTCATTTTTACAAATCATAGGCGACTGTCACACGCCACCCTCAAATTTTGTAGGATGGGTTGCGGAACAGCAAAAATGCATGAATTTTGCGACACTTAGCCGCACGATTTCGTGAGCGGGAACTATGGAGAGCTGGCTTTTCGCGCAGCCGCCCGCTCGAGTTCCAGCTGATGCTCGCGGTAGATAATGAAAATGCCCGCGGCAACGATGACGGCGGTTCCGATCAGCATGCTCGTGGTCGGGATATCATCGAACACGAAGTAGGCGAGCACGCTGCCGAGCACGATGGACGTGTACTCGAACGGCGCGATCGTCGAGACATCCGCGTGACGGTAGCTTTCCGTCAGGAAAATCTGTGCGACGCCGCCGCAGAAGCCGGCAGCGATCAAGTAGAGCTGCGGCGCGAGATCGAGCAGATCCCAGCCGAAGGGCACGGTGAACAGTGAAAAGACCGAGGCTGTGATCGAGAAGTAAAGCACGATCGTCGAGGTCTTTTCTTCCTCGACCAGCTTTCTCACCTGGATCATCGCCAGGCCGCCCAAGACGGACGCCAGCAACACCGTGACCGCGCCGATCGCCTGTTCGGTCTCGACACCGCCATCGCGAAACAGCGTGAGCTTCGGCCAGGACACGATCGCCACGCCGATCAGGCCGACGAAGACCGCGCTCCAGCGATAAATACGCACCGTCTCGCCGAGAAGCAGGGCCGCGAAGACAACCGCGATCAGCGGCATGGCATAACCAAGCGCGATCGCCTCAGGCAACGGCAGATGGAGCAACCCATAAAAACCCAGGCCCATCGAGATGATGCCGAGCGTACCGCGCTTGAGATGGCCGATGGGATTGGCCGTGTAGAACGACGCCTTCAACTGTCCGCGATAGGCAAGGAACGCCATGATTGGGAACAGGGCGAAGAACGACCTGTAGAAGGTGACCTGGCCGGGCTGGATGCCGGCGCCAGCAAGCTTAATGAAGGTCTGCATCGCCAGGAAGAAGACGACGGAGGCGACTTTGCACGCGATACCTCGCATCGGATTTTCGAATACCGGCCGCATGTCAGACACTCGCGAATTCATCAATTGAACGTCGGGGAACCGCATCGGATTCGATGCGCGATCACTTTGACAGGGTTTCCGGTAAAAAACAGGTGAAAACGCCATATGCGCGAATTTGGGGGCCCGTTTGCCGAGACCATCCCACTTTGCGCTGACATTGCCTGATACGAAGCGGATTGTAGCCTCGCGGGATGCGCCTCAAGTATCTCCAGCGCGCGCAGGCCTAAAACCAGTCCATCCCACTTTGGGCTTTAGCTTTAATTCAGACTTTAGTGTAATTGTACCAATCAAATTTTATGGCAGAGCGCCCACTCTGTTTGCGAAGCATTGTCTAAAGGTCTCAGGGAATATCATGCGCACAGATACCGGCCAGGTCATAAATCTGGCAGATTACCGCCCCACCGATTTCGAACTCGAGCGCGTGGATCTGACGTTTGAACTGGACCCGACCGCGACCAAGGTAGATGCCCGCCTGATCTTCCACCGCCGCAAGGGCGCCGATCCGAAGGCGCCGCTCATCCTCGACGGTGATGAACTCGCCCTCTCCGGCCTGCTCTTCGACCAGGCGGAAATGAAGCCCAGCCAGTATACGGCGACACCAGACAGCCTGACGATCCGCAACCTGCCGAAATCCAAGCCCTTCGAACTGACGATCACGACGATCATCAATCCCGAGGCCAACACCCAGCTGATGGGCCTTTACCGCACCAACGGCGTCTATTGCACCCAGTGCGAGGCCGAAGGCTTCCGCCGCATCACCTATTTCCCCGATCGCCCGGATGTTCTGGCGCCCTACACGATCACCATCATCGGAGACAAGGCCGCCAACCCGGTCATGCTGTCCAACGGCAACTTCCTCGGCGGCGCCGGCTATGACGAAGGCCGCGCCTTCGCCGCCTGGTTCGATCCGCATCCGAAGCCGAGCTATCTCTTCGCGCTGGTCGCCGGCGATCTCGGCGTGGTCGAGGACAAGTTCGTGACCATGTCTGAACGCGAGGTCACGCTGAAGATCTACGTCGAGCATGGCAAGGAAGCGCGCGCTGCCTACGCCATGGACGCGCTGAAGCGCTCGATGAAGTGGGATGAGGAGCGCTTCGGCCGCGAATACGATCTCGACATCTTCATGATCGTCGCAGTGTCCGACTTCAACATGGGCGCCATGGAAAACAAGGGCCTCAACGTCTTCAACGACAAGTACGTACTGGCCGATCCGGAGACCGCGACCGACCAGGACTACGCCAACATCGAAGCGATCATCGCCCACGAATACTTCCACAACTGGACCGGCAACCGCATCACCTGCCGCGACTGGTTCCAGCTCTGCCTCAAGGAAGGCCTGACGGTCTATCGCGACCACGAATTCTCGGCCGACATGCGCTCGCGCCCGGTCAAGCGCATCGCCGAAGTGCGCCATCTGAAATCCGAGCAGTTCCCCGAGGATGGCGGTCCGCTGGCGCATCCCGTGCGCCCGACCACCTATCGCGAAATCAACAACTTCTACACGACGACGGTCTACGAGAAGGGCAGCGAAGTCACGCGCATGATCGCGACGCTGCTCGGCAAGGACCTGTTCAAGAAGGGCATGGATCTCTATTTCGATCGCCATGACGGCCAGGCCGTGACGATCGAGGATTTCGTCAAGTGCTTCGAGGATGCCAGCGGACGCGACCTGACGCAGTTCTCGCTCTGGTATCATCAGGCCGGCACGCCGCTCGTCACCGCATCCGGCAGCTATGACGCCAGCGCCAAGAGCTTCACGCTGTCGCTCGAGCAGATGGTTCCGGCAACGCCGGGCCAGAGCGACAAGAAGCCGATGCACATTCCGCTCAGCATCGCGCTCTTTGCCGAAGACGGCACGCCGCTCGAGCCCTCGTCGGTCGATGGCGCCGAGTACGGCGACAACGTGCTGCATCTGACCGAGCGCAGCCAGAAAGCCACCTTCAAGGGCATCGGCTCGCGGCCGATCGTATCGATCAACCGCAGCTTCTCGGCCCCGATCAACCTGCATTTCGACCAGTCGCCCACGGATCTGGCGCTTCTCGCCCGCTTCGAGACCGATCACTTCGCGCGCTGGCAGGCGCTGACGGACCTCGCATTGCCGACGCTGCTTGCAGCCGCCCGCGATGCGCGTGACGGCAAGCCGGTCGTCGCCTCGAAGGACTTCGTTGAGGCGCTGCTTGCGGCAGCCGCCGACGAGACGCTCGAACCCGCCTTCCGCGCCCAGGCGCTGGCACTCCCGAGCGAATCCGACATCGCCCGCGAACTCGGCGGCAACAACGATCCTGACGCCATCCACGCCGGCCGCTCCGCCGTGCTGCAGCAGGTGGCCGATGCCGGAAAGAGCGTCTTCGCGGCACTCTACGACAGCATGACCACGCCAGGCGATTTCAGCCCCGACGCCAAGAGCGCCGGTCGCCGTGCGCTCCGCAACAGCGCGCTCACCTATCTGTCCTATTCAGAGAATACGCCTGACCGCGCCAAGGCCGCCTTCGATGTCGCCAACAACATGACGGATCTGATGCAGGCGCTGACGATCCTCGCGCACCGCTTCCCGGATAGCAGCGAGGCGGCCGCAGCGCTGTCCACGTTCCATGACCGCTTTGCCGGAAATGCCCTCGTCATCGACAAGTGGTTCTCCGTCCAGGCGACCATTCCGGGCGCGAAGGCGCTCGATCGGGTGCTGAAGCTGATGGACAATCCGCAGTTCAAGCGCACCAACCCCAACCGCGTGCGCGCGCTGGTCGGCACGTTTGCCTTCGGCAACCCCACCGGCTTCGGACGTGCGGATGGAGAGGGCTACCGCTTCCTCGCCCGCGAGATCCTCGATATCGACGGACGCAACCCACAGTTGGCGGCGCGCATCCTCACCTCGATGCGCTCCTGGCGCTCGCTTGAGCCGGCGAGAGCCGAACATGCACGCAAGGCGCTGACCGAGATCGCCGAAGCACCGGCTCTCTCCACCGACGTTCGCGACATCGTCGAGCGTACCCTGAAGGGGTGATTTGCGACACGAGGCGGCCGAGCCTATTGAGGCCGCCTCTCACGCATGCTGGAAAAATCAGCACTTAGAATCGGTTAACAGATTTTTACCTTTTCCTCTGGACAAGGCGAATCACCAATGATTCATTGAGTCAGGTTCGGGCGAGCGGCGCAGCGAATCACGAGGGACAAGGCTCAAAAATGATGAACGTGCGGCGGGCAACCGTGGCCGAAGGACGGCTGCGTGTCGATTTCGAGAGCTTCCGCGCCTGGCGTGAAAGCTTCACCGGCAAGGCTACCGCGACCTCGCGACCATCCTCTACCCGAAATTACACGCATGCCGAGGCCGTGTTGAAGCGCGCCATTCCTATCCTTATCGTTGCATTTTTGACCGTCGTAGCAGCCTCGCATTTCTTCGGAATGCTCTCCGAGCACGACCGCATGCAGGCCGCCGCCCGCCACTCGACGGCGCTCGCAGCCGCCACCGCAGCAGCAGCCTTCGCCGATTCCGCCGCGATCTTCGACAGCGGTAACGCCACCGAAGGTCAGGCCCGCCTCGCCCGCTTCCTGCCGCAGGACCGGCTCGACGACGACGCCTTCGTCCTCCTCGTACAGTCGAGCGGCAAGGTCTTCGCGGCATCCGCCGCCGGTGCGGCCTATGTCGGTGCCGGTATCGGCGATTTCTTTTCCGAGGTGTCCGCGATCCGCCGCTTCGGCGACCGCGCGGGCGTCATCGAAACCACCATCGCCGGCCGGCCGCACTACGCCCAGATCACGCTCATCGGCGACAGCGGCGGCTATGTGGTCGCGGCAACCTCGCTCGATCGCATCAGCCAGCTGTGGCGCGAGGAGCTGACGCTCAACGTCACGCTGTTCGCCGGCATCTCCTCTATCCTCCTGGTCATCCTCTACGCCTATTACATGCAGGTGCGGCGCGCCCGCCATGCCGACGAGATCTTCGTCGAGTCCAACCAACGGGTCGAAACCGCTCTGTCGCGCGGCCGTTGCGGCCTGTGGGATTTCGATTTCGACCGCCGCGAATTCTTCTGGTCGCGCTCGATGTACCAGATGCTCGGTCTTCCAGGTGGCGACGGCAACATGTGCTTCGGCGACGCGGCACGGCTGATGCACCCTGACGACAGCGGTATCTACGAGATCGCCCGCTCGGTTGCCCGCGGCGACGCCGAGCAGATCGACCAGATCTTCCGCATGCGCCACGCAGCCGGCCATTACGTCTGGATGCGCGCCCGTGCGCAGGTCATCCGCACCAATGCCGGCCAAGTCCACATGATCGGCATCGCCATGGATGTGACCGAGCAGCACCGCCTTGCGCAGCGCTACGCCGAAGCCGACCAGCGGCTGGCGGACGCGATCGAGAGCACGTCGGAAGCCTTCGTACTGTGGGACAAGAACGACCGGCTGGTGATGTGCAACACGCACTTCCAGCAGGCCTACGGCCTTCCCGACAGCGTGCTGGTGCCGGGCACCGAGCGCGCCGCGGTCAATGCCGCAGCCGCCCGTCCCGTCATCGAACGCCGGATCGCAGACGCCCATGGCAACGGCTATTCGCGCACCAGCGAAGTGCAGCTCGCCGACGAGCGCTGGCTGCAGATCAACGAGCGGCGCACCCGCGATGGCGGCATGGTTTCCGTCGGCACAGACATCACGCTTCTGAAGCGCAACCAGGAGCGCCTGCGCGATTCCGAACGCCGCCTGATGGCGACGATCGGCGACCTCTCCTCTTCCCGCCAGACGCTGGAACGGCAGAAATCGGCGCTGTCGCTCGCGAACGCCAATTATCTCTCCGAAAAGGAACGCGCCGAGGCCGCCAACAAGGCGAAATCGGAATTCCTCGCCAACATGTCCCACGAACTGCGCACGCCGCTCAACGCCATCCTTGGCTTCTCCGAAATCCTGCAGGACGAGATGTTCGGTCCGCTCGGCTCGGCGAAGTACGACGAATATGCCCGCGACATCCATCACAGCGGCCGTCACCTGCTCAACGTCATCAACGACATTCTCGACATGTCGAAGATTGAAGCGGGCCACATGAAGCTTCAATGCGAGACGATCGACCTCGCGCCGCTGATCGAGGAAAGCCTGCGCTTCACCGCGATCCCGGCCAGCGAAAAGCGCATCGAGATCCAGCAGCGCATCTGCGATGGCATGACGCTCAACGCCGATCGCCGGGCGATGAAGCAGATCCTGCTCAACCTCCTTTCCAACGCCGTGAAATTCACCGACGAAGGCGGCCGGATCGCGGTGCGCACCCGTCGCACCTCGGTCGGCGTCATTTTGACCATCGCCGATACCGGCATCGGCATTCCCACGACCGCGCTCAGCAAGATCGGCCAGCCCTTCGAACAGGTGCAGAACCAGTATGCCAAGAGCAAGGGCGGCTCCGGCCTCGGGCTCGCCATCTCGCGCTCGCTGACAACGCTGCATGGCGGCCGGATGAAGATCCGCTCACGCGAGGCGATCGGCACGGTGATTTCGCTGCTGATCCCCGACAGTGCTGCATAATGCTTCGCATGTCGGCGCCGCAAAACCGCTACACACTTTTGCGCGACATGCGCTACGCCTTCACCACCCCCTGAAAGACCTTCCGCACCGTCTTCGACAGCTGCTTCATCACTCCCTCGAGCGTCTTGATGTCGGGGCAATCGCCGGCCCGGCAGACGAGATCGATGAGACCCGCCGGCGCATCCTTGGGATCGAAGGGACCATCGATGCAGAGCCGGATGAGCTGAGACAGCTCGGTGTAGAGCCCGAACGCCTCGCTGCAGCTATCGACATCGGCCGATGCCATCAGCGGCGCGCCCAGCTGCTTCAGCGCTTCGCCAGTGCTGATGCCATTGACCTTGACGACGACATCCTTCGCGGGGGCGATCAGCGCCAGATATTGCGCGATGAACTCGATATCGACGACACCGCCGGGGATAAGCTTCAGGTCCCACATGTTGGCCGGGGGCTTTTCCTGTTCGATCAACGCGCGCATCTCGGCCACATCCTTGGCCACCTTGCGCACGTCCCGCCGGGTCGACAGCACCTCCTCGATCACGCGCTCGACGTCACCGATCAGGCTGGCATCGCCGCAGATCAGACGCGCGCGGCTGAGCGCCATATGCTCCCAGGTCCAGGCTTCCTCGCGCTGGTATTTCGCAAAGGAGCTGATGCGCGTGGCGACGGGTCCCTTGTTGCCCGAAGGGCGCAGGCGCATGTCGACCTCGTAGAGCACGCCTTCGGCCGTCGGCGCCGACAAGGCGGCGATCAACCGCTGGGTGATGCGGGTGAAATAGCGCACCGCATCCAGCGGCTTGGCGCCGTCGGATTCCTCGGCCGCATCTTCGTAGTCATAAAGCAAGATGAGATCGATGTCGGAGCCTGCGGTCAGCTCGAAGCTGCCGAGCTTGCCCATTCCAGCGACGGCGACGCGGCCGCCGGGGAACTTGCCGTGCGCCGCCTCGATCTCCGCGAGCACGGCGTTCAGCGCTGCCTCGACAATCAGATCGGCAAGGTGCGTAAACGCGCGTCCGGCCATCGCGCCATTGATGGAGCCCGTCAGCAGGCGAATGCCGATCAGGAAGCGCTGTTCGGCGGCGAAGATGCGCAGCCGGTCCAGCACCTCTTCATAATACCGCGCCTGCTGCAGCGAGCCCTTGAGGCGTCCCGCCAGATAATCGCGCGTCGGAAGCTCGGCCATCAGGCCCGGATCGAGCATGCCGTCGAAGACGTGCGGCCTGGCGGCGATGACCTCGGCAAGCTTCGGCGCCGCCGACATGATGTATACGATCAGCGAGAGCAGCGCCGGATTGCTGCCGAGCAGCGAGAACAGCTGGATACCTGCGGGCAGGCCCGAGATGAAGCTGTCGAACCTGAGGATCGCCTCGTCGGCGCGCTTGCTTTCGCCGAACACGCGCAACAGCTCCGGCGTCAGTTCGGTCAGCCGTTCGCGGGCCTCGACCGACTGCGTCGCCTTGTAGCGCCCGTAGTGCCAGGTGCGGATAACCCGCGAAATGTCGGAAGGACGTTCGAAGCCGAGTTTGCGCAGCGTCACCAGCGTGTCAGGATCGTCGTTCTGGCCGGTGAAGACGAGGTTGCCCGTCTCCGTCGACAGCTTGGTCTCCTGTTCGAACAGCCGGGCGTAGCGGCGCTCGACGGTCCTGAAGACCTCGACAAGGCGCTCGGAAAAGCTCGGCGTGTCGCTGAAACCCATCATATAGGCGATGCGCTTCAATTCGCCCTCTGTCTCGGGCAGCAGGTGGGTCTGCTCGTCGCGCACCATCTGGATGCGGTGCTCGACGTCGCGGAGGAACCAGTAGGCTTCCGTCAGCTCCTCGCAGGTCTCTTCGTCGATCCACTTGGCCTTGGTGAGCTCGTTGAGCGTTTCCTCGGTGGCGCGCGAGCGCAGCGCCGGCATGCGCCCGCCGGCGATCAACTGCTGCGTCTGGGCGAAGAACTCGATCTCGCGGATGCCGCCACGGCCGAGCTTGACGTTGTGGCCCTTTACCGCGATCGCGCCATGCCCCTTGTGGGCGTGGATCTGCCGCTTGATCGAGTGAATGTCGGAGATCGCCGCATAATCGAGATATTTGCGGAAGACGAAAGGGGTGAGGTCGCGCAGGAAACGGTCGCCGGCCGCGATATCGCCCGCAACCGGGCGGGCCTTGATGAAAGCCGCGCGTTCCCAGTTCTGCCCCCTGCCCTCGTAATAGACCATGGCGGCATCGATCGAGACGGCCAGCGGCGTGGCGCCGGGGTCCGGGCGCAGTCTAAGATCGGTGCGGAAGACATAGCCGTCGCCGGTGCGCTCCTGCATGATGCGCACGAGCCTGCGCATCAGGCGCGGGAAGATATCGATCGCATCGTCGGGATCGGACAGGATGCCCGCCTGCTCATCGAAGAAGACCACCAGATCAATGTCGGAGGAATAGTTGAGTTCGCAGGCGCCGAGCTTGCCCATGCCGAGCACCACGAGACCCGATCCTTCGCTCGGTCGCGCGACATCCTTCAGCTGCAACTTGCGGGCTTCGTGCGAGGAGAGCAGCAGGTGATCGATCGCGGCCGAAACCGTGGCCTCGGCAAGCCGGCTCAGCCATGCGGTGGTGGTGCGGCCATCGAAGACGCGGGCGAGATCGGCGAGCGCGAGCAGAAAGGCCACACGGCGCTTGACCGTCCGCAGACGGCCCATGATCTCACTCTCGCTCGGTGAAGCGCCATCGCGCGGCATCCAGGCATCACGCGCTTCCGCGATCAACGCCTCCAGGCGCGGCTCGAGCGGCTCGCTGATGGCGATGGTGAGGATGCCGGGATCGATGTTGGCGATATCGCGCAGATAGGGCGAGAGCGTGAGAGCAGCCGAGATGAAATCGCGAAGCGCGCCTTCGGCCTTCAGTATATCGGCCACGACGGGTTCGTCGGCGCCGATCTTCTGCAGATCATCAAGCACGAGCTTCAATTCGGTCTTGCTCAACGGCTTCAACAGGCCGTCGACCACCTCGCTCAGGCTGTGCGTCGAATTCGTCAGCATGCGCCCTCCCTGGCAACAGGCAGCGAAAGTCGAAGCAGAATCAAAGCCGCTCGCCGCCTGAGGCTAAGTTAGGGTCTGAGACGCAAATGGCCAACAGACAATTCGGGGTAGCGGGGAAACGCCTACTTCAAGGGAAAGACGAGCGTGACGGCGAGCCCACGATTGGTCGCCGCATCCGGGTCGGTATCGCTGAGTTCCAGCTTGCCGCTGTGCAATTCCATCACCGCTTCGACCAGCGACAGGCCAAGGCCGGTGCCGGGCTTCGAACGGCTCTCGTCCAGCCGCACGAAGCGCTTGAGCACGTCCTCGCGCTTGTCGGCGGGAATACCGGGACCATGATCGGCGACCTGCAAGCAGATGGCATCGGGACGGCGTGTCAGCCGCAGCGAAACTTCGCCACCCGCCTCCGCACCCGCGGAATACTTCACGGCGTTGTCGATCAGGTTGAAGATCGCCTGGCCGATCAGTTCGCGGTTGCCCTGCACCTCGATACCGGGCTCGATATCGGTGGTCATCGCAAGCCCCGCCTCGTCGGCCACCGGCTCGTAGAGTTCGGCGCTATCGGCGACGATGGCAGAGAGATCGATCGTCGACATCTCGGCGGCCACAGAGCCGGCCTCGACGCGGGAGATCATCAGCAGCGCGTTGAAGGTGCGGATCAGCTGGTCGGATTCTGAAATGATCCCTTCCAGCGCCACGCGGCGCGTATCGGCATCCGGCGTATCGATCGCGTCCGCAGCCTTGTTGCGCAGGCGTGTCAGCGGCGTCTTCAGGTCGTGGGCGATGTTGTCGGAGACCTGGCGCAGCCCTTCGTTCAGCTTCTCGATACGGCCGAGCATGGTGTTCAGCGACACGGAAAGGCGATCGAACTCGTCGCCGGAGCCGCCGACCGGCAGGCGCTGCGAGAGATCGCCGGCCATGATCTTCTTGCTCGCCGCCGACATGCGGTCGATGCGCTTCAGCGCGTTGCGGCCAATGCCGAACCAGATGATGACGGCGCCGAGACCCATGATCGCCAGCGCGACCATCAGCGCCTGCCTGACGAGCGCGCGGAACGCCTCCGGCTCGCCAAGGTCGCGGCCGATCAGGATGCGCAGGCCATTGTCGAGCACGTTGATGTTGGCGACAGCCATGTGCGGCTTGCCCTGCCCGCCCTCTGAATAGCGCTGATAGCGAAACGGCAGACTGGTCCAGCCTTGCTCGTCGAGCACGCCCGGCTGGACGGAAGCGACGTTGCCGGCGAGGATGTCGCCCGAGGGACCGGCGATGATGTAGAGATTGGCGCCCGGCTGGCGGGCGCGGCGCTCCATGGTCCTGAGCAGCAGGTTCATGCCGCCATTGTCATAGGCGCGCTGAACCTGATCGACCTCCTGCTGCACTGCCTCTCGGATCTGGCTGGTGAGCAGCCGCTCGGACATCGCCGTCACGTAGAAGACGAGCGTTGCGGCGCAGATGGCGAAGAGCAGGATGTAGAGAGCCGAAAGGCGGACTGCCGTGGACTTGAAGAGAACCCAGAAGCGGTTCATCCGTCATCCTTGATCATGTAGCCGGCGCCGCGAATGGTCTTTAGCAGCGGCAGGCTGAAGTCCTTCTCGATCTTGGAGCGCAGCCGCGACACGTGCACGTCGATGACGTTGGTCTGCGGATCGAAGTGATAATCCCAGACATTTTCGAGCAGCATGGTGCGTGTGACCACCTGGCCGGCATTCTTCATCAGATATTCGAGCAGGCGGAATTCGCGCGGCTGCAGCGGAATTTCCTTGCCGCCGCGGCGCACTTCGTGGGCAAGCCGATCGAGCTCGAGATCGCCGACGCGGTAGACGACGTCCTGGTCGGGCGTACCCTTGCGGCGGCCGAGAACCTCGACGCGCGCCAGAAGCTCGCTGAAGGCGTAGGGCTTGGGGAGATAGTCGTCGCCGCCGGCGCGCAGGCCGGTCACGCGGTCGTCGACCTGGCCAAGGGCGGAGAGAATGAGAACGGGGGTGTGGATGCCCTTGCGGCGCAGCTCGGCTATGACCGAAAGGCCATCGCGGCGCGGCAGCATGCGGTCGATCACAAGCACGTCGTAAGTGTTTTCGGTCCCCATGAAGAGGCCGCTTTCGCCGTCGCTTGCATGGTCGGCGACAATACCCGCCTCACGAAAGGCTTTCGTGAGATAGGCCGCCGCTTCCAGATCGTCTTCGATGATGAGAATCTTCATGCGGCCGACATTACCCGCCGGCTGTGTTTCGGCAAGGCTCAAAGCGTGATCGTCTTGCTGGAAGGTCATTGTCGTCACCTGCGATGGGTTGACAGGAAGAGCCGCGCGAGCGCGCGACCCTTCGATTTCGATCCGGAAACCCGGGGCGTTTAGCCCTGGTTTTCGACCGGAAGGGCGACGAAGCGGCTGCCTTCCTTGGACTGGATCTGGAACAGCGCGCGGGTGCGGCCATCCTTCTTCGCCTGGTTCAGCACCTTGACCACGTCGTCGGCGGTGGAGACTTCCTGGTTGTTGACCGAGGTGATCTTCTCGCCTTCCTTGATGCCCTTGTCGGCAGCGTCGGAGTTCGGGTCGATGCCGGTGATCTGCAGGCCCTTGCCGTCATCGGCAGGACCGACCGTCAGGCCGAGATCGGCGAGCGCCTTTTCGGATGCCGGGGTCTGTGCTTCCGGTGCCTGATCGCCATCATCGGCCGAAGCCTGCTGCTGGTCGGCCGGCAGCGTGCCAAGCTCAACCGTCACCGGCTGGGACTTGCCCGAGCGCCATACCGACAGCTCTACCTTCTTGCCCGGCGTCATCGCGCCGATGCGGCGGCTGAGGTCACGGGCGTCCTTGACGGTCTCGCCGTTGACGGCGGTGACGACGTCGCCAGCCTTGAGGCCGGCCTTTTCACCCGGCGTTCCGGCCTGAGCGTTGACGACGAGCGCGCCGCTTGCCTCAGACAGGCCGAGAGAGTCGGCGATGTCCTTGGTGACCGGCTGGATCTGCACGCCGAGGTAGCCGCGCGACACCTGGCCGTCCTTCATCAGGTCGGCGACGACGTCCTTGGCTGTTGAAGCGGGGATCGCGAATGCGATGCCGACGCTGCCGCCCGACGGCGAGAAGATGGCGGTATTGATGCCGACCACCTGGCCACTGAGGTTGAAGGTCGGACCACCGGAGTTGCCGCGGTTTACGGCTGCGTCAACCTGGAGATAGTCGTCATACGGGCCGGAGCCGATATCGCGTCCGCGGGCAGAAACGATACCTGCCGTCACCGTGCCGCCGAGGCCGAACGGGTTACCGACGGCAACCACCCAGTCGCCGACGCGGACGTTGTTGTCGTCAGCCCAGTTGACGTAGGTGAACTTCTTGCCCTTGCCGTCGACCTTCAGCACGGCGAGGTCAGTGCGCGGGTCCTTGCCGATCAGCTTGGCGTCGAGCTCGGTACCGTCCTTCATGACGGCGACGAAGGCCGCGCCATCGGAGACGACGTGATTGTTGGTGACGATATAGCCATCTTCGGAGATGAAGAAGCCGGAGCCCTGGGCGACGGGGCGCAGACGACCCTCATGCTGGCCGGGGCCTGGAGGATGCGCGCCGGGAGGGCCACGGCGGCCCTGCTGCTCGCCGAACTGGCGGAAGAACGGCTTCAGGGCGTCGGGGAGATCATCGAAGCCACGACCGTTGAAATCGAAGGAGAAGCCATTGCCATCCTCATCCGATGCCGGCTTGACGCGGCTTTCGACGCGAACCGAAACGACGGCGGGCGAAACGGCATCAACGACATTGGCAAAGCTCGGAAAGGATGGTGCCTCGACCTTGACCGCTTCGGCATAGGAACGCGTGATTTCGAGGGGGACACCGGTCGCCAGGACGGCAGCGGCAAGACCGGCAACGGTCGAGGCCTTGAGCACGGTCGACAGTGACGGAGCTTTGATAGTCTTCAGCATAGACGCACCTTCTTATATTTAAATCCACGGGACCGGCGGTTACCGGATCGGTCGATGGATGAAGATATAGGACGGCACACCTTACTGCGAACTGTCCGAGGCATGAAAAATTCGTAATGTCCGAATTCTTCCGCCTGGAGCCTACTTTTTCAGTAGCTCGCTCAAACGCGCCTGCTCTTCGCTCGTCAGCGTTGATCCGGTCGGCTGGCCGGCATAGCGGCGGGCGAAGACCACGAGCGACAGGCCGCCCAGCAACGCGAGCAGGATCGGAGCCCCCCACAGAAGCAGCGTCTTTGTCTCGAAACGCGGCTTCAGCAGCACGAACTCGCCGTAACGGGAGACGATGTAGCTCATGACCTGCTGGTCGCTGTCGCCATCGGTAATGCGCTTTCGCACCAGCAGACGCAGGTCCTTGGCCAGTTCGGCGTTGGAATCGTCGATCGACTGGTTCTGGCAGACCATGCAGCGCAATTCCGCCGAGATCGCGCGCGCCCTGCTCTCAAGAGCGGGATCTTTCAGCATCTCGTCCGGGTTGACGGCGAAACTTGGTGCTGCGGACGCGATCAGGAAGAGGGCCAGAAGGAAGCGACGCATCATTCGGCCGGCTCCATGACAGGCTGCAGCGGCTTTGCCTTGCGACGTGGCGCGCCGACGCGCAGACGCCGGTCGCTGAGCGAGACGAAGCCGCCAAACGCCATGACGAGAGCGCCGCCCCAGATGCAGAGAATATAGGGCTTCCACCAGATGCGCACGACGATGCCGCCGTCATCGGTCGGATCGCCGAGCGAGACGTAGAGCTGGCTTGGGCCGAAGGTCAGGATGCCGGCTTCCGTTGTCGGCATCTGGCCAGCGGTGTAGATGCGTTTGGCCGACCAGACGTCAGCCACGTCAACGCCGCCCCTGGCGATGGTGAAATGACCGCGATCCTCGGTGAAGTTCGGTCCGGTTGCCTCGCGCATCCCGTCGAAGCGCAGCGTATAGCCGCCCGCATCAGTCACCTCGCCCTGCTTCATCTGCAGCACGTGTTCGGTCTGAAAGGTGGACACGGCGACGATGCCAAGCACCGAAATGCCAAGGCCCGCATGGGCGAGCGCCGTGCCGAAGGCCGAACGCGGCAGGCCCTTGAGGCGGCGCCACGCAATGCCAAGAGGCTGCTTGCCGACGCCGGCGCGATACCAGAGGTCGGCCACGGCGCCGAGGACGAGGAAGAGGCCAGCCGCGAGCCCGAGAACCGACATGACCGGGCCGCCATGCTGGAGATAGAAGAACAGGACGGCGGCGACGAAGGCGAGTGCGGCAACCACATAGAGCCGCTGCAGGGCGCCCAGCAGATCACCGCGCTTCCAGGCGAGCAGCGGGCCGAAGGGCACGATGACCAGAAGCGGTGCCATCAACAGGCCGAAGGTCATGTTGAAGAAGGGCGGGCCGACAGAGATCTTGTCGCCGGTGATGGTTTCCAGAACCAGCGGGTAAAGCGTGCCCGTCAGCACCGTGCCGCAGGCGACCGTGAGGATCAGATTGTTGACGACGAGCGCTCCTTCGCGCGAGATCGGCGCGAACAGGCCGCCGGCCGTCAGTCTCGGCGCCCGGAAGGCGAAGAGCGACAGCGCACCGCCGATGAAGAGCAGCAGGATGCAGAGGATGAAGACGCCGCGCGATGGGTCGCTGGCGAAGGCGTGAACCGAGGTCAGCACGCCCGAGCGCACCAGGAAGGTGCCCATCAGTGACAGCGAGAACGTCAGGATGGCAAGCAGCACGGTCCAGATCTTCAGCGCCTCGCGCTTTTCCATGACGAGCGCGGAGTGCAGCAGCGCCGTACCGGCGAGCCAGGGCATGAAGGAGGCGTTCTCGACCGGATCCCAGAACCACCAGCCGCCCCAGCCGAGTTCGTAATAGGCCCAGTAGGAGCCCATGGCGATGCCGAGCGTGAGGAAAGTCCAGGCGGCCAGCGCCCAGGGGCGCACCCAGCGCGCCCATGCGGCGTCGATGCGCCCTTCGATCAGTGCCGCCACGGCAAAGGAGAAGCAAACGGAGAAGCCGACATAGCCGAGGTAGAGCAGCGGCGGATGGATGGCGAGGCCGATATCCTGCAGGATCGGGTTCAGATCCTTGCCTTCGGCCGGCGCCGGATCAAGGCGCGTGAAGGGATTGGAGGTAAGCAGGATGAAGAGCAGGAAGGCCACCGAGATCCAGGCCTGAACCGAAAGCACATTGGCCTTCAGCGTCTCGGGAAGATTGCGGCCAAAGATGGCGACCAGCGCGCTGAAGAGAGCCAGGATCAGGAGCCAGAGCATCATCGATCCCTCGTGATTGCCCCAGACGCCGGAGTATTTGTAGATCAGCGGCATCAGCGAGTGCGAGTTTTCCCAGACATTCTTCACCGAGAAATCGGAGACGACATGCGCATAGGTCAAGACGCCGAAGGAGAAGGCGACCAGCGCGAAAAGGACGACAGAGCCGATCGGCCCGACATCCATCATCGCCTGATCCACGCGCCGGGCGCCGATCAGCGGCACCAGAGACACGATGATCGCGGTTGCGAGCGCCAGAATGAGAGCGTAGTGGCCGATTTCGATAATCATTTCGCCGCCTGTTCGTCTTTCCAGAGCCCTTGCTGCTTCAGCCTGTCGGCGACATCCTTGGGCATGTATTTCTCGTCATGCTTGGCAAGCACGGTATCGGCGGTGAAGACGTCGCTGCCGCTCTCGAAGGTGCCTTCGCTCACCACGCCCTGCCCTTCGCGGAAGAGATCGGGAAGGATGCCGGTGAAGCGGACGTGAACCAGATCGCCCGAGGCATCGGTCACCGCGAAACGCACCGTTGAGCCAGCGCCCCTGACGACGCTGCCCTCGCCGACCAGCCCGCCGAGGCGGATACGGGTTCCCGGCGGCACCGGATTGCTGGCGAGATCGGCCGGCATGTAGAAATAGGCGACCGAATTGCTGAAGGCGAACATCACAAGCAGAACGGCCGCGACAATGAAGCTCATTCCGCCGCCGATTACCGCAAGGCGTTTCTGCTTGCGCGTCATTGCATCGTTCCTTGTGTCGCCGCTGCGTCCGCGGGAAGACCGAGTTCATGGGCGAGTGCCACAAGCTGCTTGCCCTTCTCGCCATCAGCGGGGAAAGCCGTCAGCCCGCGCTTCAGCGCCGCAGCCGCGCGGTCCTTGTCGTTCAATACCATATAGGAGCGGACCAGCCGCAGCCATCCGTCGAGATTGTCGGGGTTTTCGGTGAGCTTCGCGTCGAGGCTGTCGACCATGCCGCGGATCATCTGCTGACGATCGCCGCTATTCATCTGATCGGCCGCCGCGACATCAGCCTGCGTCGGTCCGCCGAGCGCTGCGGCTGCCGTTGGAGCGTTGCCCGCAGCCGGCGTGCCGCCGTTCTTTGCGATATGCTCGCTCACCAGCGGCATCCATGGCGCATCGGGCGGGGACTGCTTGGCGATCGCCTCGAAGCCGGCGCGAGCCTCTTCGGCCTTGCCCGCCTGTTCGAGGCCGAGCGCGATGTAGAAGCGGGCGCGCGGGTTTTCCGGCTCCAGCTTCAGCGACCGCGTCAGCACATCGCGCGCATCGTCGGTGATCACGCCGCTCGAGGCGGCAATCAGCGTTTCGGCCAGCCCGTCGAGCCGGGCCGCCGTTTCGCCGAGCAGGCGGATGGCGTTGCGGTAGGCGGTCTCGGCGTCGGCGATGCGCATGGTGTTGAAGTAGATCGGCGCCAGGATGTCCCAGCCCTTGCCGTCATCCGGGTTCTCGGCGAGATGCCGCTCGGCCTTGGCGACAAGGATCGCCATGTCGTTGCCAGGATTCTCCAGGCGCGCCTCTAGAGGCTGCGAGGGCAGATCGGGTCTGCCCATTATGATGTAAAGACAGAGCCCCGTGAGCGGCAGCAGCATAAGCACGAAGACTTCGGCGGCGCGACGGTATCCGCGTCCGGCCTTGGGAGCAGCAGACGTCTCGGCGCTCGATACGGCAAGCAGTCGGCGGCCGATTTCGGCGCGGGCGTATTCTGCTTCCTCGGCGGAAATCAGGCCGCCGGCCCGGTCGCGGTCGAGTTCGGCAAGCTGGTCGCGGTACACGGCGGTTTCGCCGGCACGGCTATCGCCGGTCGCCTTCGAGCCCCGCAAAAGCGGATAAAGCAGAAGAGCGGCAACGGATGCCGTCATCACGGCCAGGAGAATCCAGAAAGTCATGACCGCCAATTACTCGAAGCGCGGGATCATTCCAATATGCAAAGCCACGATGACGATGATTTGAAGCATTTTGCAGCTGTCGCAGACAGGAAGCGACCGGGATCGACTAACCCAATGGCGACCAGCTGCCATTCTCGTTACGGCAGGCCGATCCGCGCGCCAGCGTGTCCTTGCCGTCGACGGTGAGCGTGTGGGTGTACTGGCGGCAATTCTGCGAGCCGACCTGATAGGGAGCCGCGGCCACGACCTTGCCGCTGACATTGCGGCCGCTCCAGACGACAGGCTGGCCGACGGCTGCGCCTTCCAGCGCGCGGTACTCGGCTTCCAGCGCCCGCTGCCGGTCGCTGTCGCTCAAGGTCACGCCGGTGCGGCCGACGATGCCGCCCTGCAGGGCTTCGATGATGGTGGCGGAAGCCGATGGCTTGCGGCCGCCGAAAAGGCCGGATGAGGCGCCGCTCTTCGTCGTCTGGCAGCCGGTCAGAGCCATGCATGCCACAAGAGAAAGACCAATTATGCCTTTTGAGCTAGGTATCATTCAGTCGAACCCGAACCAGGTGTCAAACGCGTCACAGGTGCAAGCCACCCCGCCTTAGGCCGAGGTAAAGCATGCTATGCAAATGTCTTTCTGGCATCAAGCCGCCCGTCACGCAACATCCTTTGTGACACCGGGAAGAATAAGGCGCGCCTTCAGCCCGCCCCACTCGCCGCGCGACAGTTCCAGCCGGCCCTGATACTCGTTGGCGATCTCGGTGACGATCGAAAGGCCAAGGCCGGTGCCGGGCTTGCTCTCGTCGAGACGGCGGCCGCGCTTCAAAGCCTCGCGGATCTGGTCCGGCTCCAAGCCAGGGCCATCATCCTCGACGATCACCTCGACCCAGTGGCGGCGCGCGCTGCCCTCCCCGCCCTTGACGTCATCGGGGGCCTCGGTGACCGACAGCCTGACCTTGTGCACGGCAAAGCGCGAGGCGTTTTCGAGCAGGTTGCCGACCACCTCCTCCAGATCCTGCTGCTCCAGCGCCACGGCCAGATGCGGCGGATTGACGAGGAGGTCGAACTCCTTGTCGACGTTCAGGCGGCGCATGACGCGTACCAGCCGCTCCAGCGCCGGCTCGGCGTCGGTACGCGCGAGCACGGATTCGCGCTGGGCGGCAATGCGGGCGCGGTTGAGATAGGATTGCACCTGCCCCTGCATCGATTCGGCCTGGCTCTTGACCAGTTCGCCATGCGAGCGCTCCAGCACGCGGGCCTCGTTGAGCAGCACGGCGATCGGCGTCTTCAGCGAATGGGCGAGATTGCCGACCTGCATGCGAGCGCGCTCGACGATGCGGCGGTTGCTGTCGATCAGCGCGTTGACCTCGTTGGCAAGCGGCAGGATTTCGCGCGGGAACTCGCCCTTCAGCTGCTCGCTCTCGCCGGCGCGGATGCGCTCGAGTGCGGCGCGCGCCTTGTCGAGCGGCTTCAGGCCATAAAGAATGGCGAGCGCGTTGACGATCAGGCTGCCGACGCCGAAGCCGGCAAGCGCGAGATAGAGGCTGTGGGAGAAGTTGCGGACGTCGTCCTCGACGACATCGACATTGCCGGTGACGCGAAAGCGCGCGGCGCGGCCATCGGTGTCGAGCACCACTTCGGTCTCGGCGACCTGGATGCGGTTCTGCGAGGTATCCGTCACCTGATAATAGCGCTCGTAGTTCTTGTCGAACGGCGCTTCCAGCACGGAGGGAACGGGGATGGTCGTGGCGCCGAGCGAGGGCGAGACCAGCGGCGGGGCCGTATAGGTCCCAAGCGGCTCGACCATCCAGTACCAGCCGGTCTTCGGCTGGGCGAAGCGCAGGTCGCCGAGCTGCGGGCTGCCCGACAGCGCGCCCTGATCGCCGATCGCCACCGAGTTGATGACGTTATAGAGCTGCGCGCGCAGAAGATCCTGGAAGCCGCGCTCGGCGCTTTTGCGATAGAGCGTCGAGATCAACAGGCCGATTACGACAAGCGCCACGGTCGACCAGATCGTGGTCAGAAGCAGGACGCGTGCGGTAAGAGACTTAATTCGCATTGGTCGGCGCTTGGATGCGGTAGCCGAGACCGCGCACCGTTTCGATCAGATCGACGCCCATCTTCTTGCGCAGGCGACCGACAAAGACTTCGATCGTGTTGCTGTCGCGGTCGAAATCCTGGTCGTACATGTGCTCGACCAGCTCGGTGCGCGACACGACCTCGCCCATGTGATGCATGAGATAGGCCAAGAGCCGGTATTCGTGCGAGGTCAGCTTCAACGCCACGCCGTTGACCACCGCCTTGGAGGTCTTCGTGTCGAGGCGAACGGGGCCGCAGACGATCTCGGACGAAGAGTGGCCGGCGGCGCGGCGGATGAGCGCGCGGATGCGGGCCAGAACCTCTTCGACGTGGAACGGCTTGGTCACGTAATCGTCGGCGCCCGCATCGATGCCGGCGACCTTGTCGCTCCAGCGGTCGCGGGCGGTCAGGATCAGCACCGGCATGCCGCGACCGGCGCCGCGCCACTTTTCCAGAACGCTGACGCCGTCGAGTTCGGGCAGGCCGATATCGAGGATGATCGCGTCATAGGGTTCGGTATCGCCGAGGAAGTGTCCCTCCTCGCCGTCGAACGCCTGATCGACGACGTAGCCGGCCTCTTTCAGGGTTTCGCTCAGCTGACGATTCAGATTGACGTCGTCTTCGACTACCAGGATGCGCATCGGTCCGCTCTACTCCGCTTTATGTCTTCGATGTCTAAATAGGGCGATTCTGCCTACATCGGAACCTTGACGGTTACTTTACGCGGTCGCTGGCCGTTGCCCTGGACGAGCACGGTGATGATGCAGCTGTCGCCGGAGGGCTGAACGGAGAGCAGTTGCCCCCCGGTCTTCTCGACAACCTGCTGGGCGGCTTCACTGCAATCGCCTGCTACACGCACCAAAAGGTTGTGCGTATTATCCGGTGAGGGCGACGGGACCGTCAGCCAAACGGCCAACGCTGCGACGCTCAGAGGAGAGGCCATGTGCTATGCTTTCAATGGATACCAACTTGACCTGACTATGTACTCAGGAGACCTGAATGGCAAATGAATGCAAGGTAATGTCGGGTGCTTGGGGGTACCTCAGAGCACGCCGCAAGGCACCCGACGCCGCTGCTGTGGCCGGAAAGGCACGGTTGGCGGGGGAAACCCTGCCACCGTGCCGCTATCGCCCCCGGACTCAGGGCTTGATCGCCGACTTCGCCGTCACCCGGCCATAGACCGCCAGCAAGCCACCCAGCGCGCCGGCGATGTTGACGATCGCATCGACGATCTCAGAGCGATCGCCGGATGCAATATCCACACCCGTAAAGTGCAAAGCCGAAGCGAGGATCGCAACGACCGCGCCCCAGATGGTCTTCGAGCTGTACCAGTTTTTCAAATCAGGCATCGTCCTTCTCCTTCGGTTGAAATGTCACATCTGAAAGATCGCCCGCGCAGGCAGTCCCAGCGGCACGCGCTCGCCAAGCTGACGGATCGTCACCGCAAGGCTCGTCTGCCGCTCGCCGAAATCGAGCACCTCGTCGGCGAGCGGATAGGTCCATTCCGGCGTCTGGACCTCCACGGCCCGGATCACAACGTCGGCGCCGCCAAGCACCTCGACCCGGTAACGTTCGAAGGGTTCGTCGAGCGGAATATCGGCGCCGGTCAAGCTGTCGGCATTGTCGCGTCCGCGCCTTGTCCAGGAGATCAGCGCATCGCCGGCATCCGTACGCCGGCAGCGCAGGTGAACCGGGGCGAGCGGCGTCTCTGCGCGCAAGCCGCCCGCAAACACGAACGGCCCCGCCATCGCAAGCGAACCGGCCGCCTCGGCGATCCAGTTGAGCGACAGGCCGGCCTCGTCGCTACGCAGCCCGAGCGGCTTGACCGCGTCGTCAAGCAGCACGACCGCTGCCCCCTCGGGACTGCCCGAGACCATCGCATCCTCGGTGCCCGCAAGCGCGCGCAGCAAACCGCCGAGCAGCCAGCGGCCTGCCGCGATCTCTTCGGCCTGCAGGAAGGACAGGATCTCCCAGACGCCACCCACTGAGCGCACGGCCAGCCGATTGGCGCCGTTCAGCACCGCTATCTCGGTCGCCGAGGACAGTTCGCCATAAGCGAGATCGACGATCAGCGCCTGGGACCAGTCAAAGCGGCCGGTAACACCCGGTGCCAATGCGGAGGCAAGCATCCCCATCGTTGCCGGACGGTCGAGCACCACCCTGCCCCGATATCCCTCCGTCGTCGCCGATGACGACAGGCCGACGGTGCGCCACGGCTTGGCGAAGACCGCGCCGCGCGCGAAGCTCGCCGCCGCCTCGCCGTCGAAGCGCGGCAGATCCATCAGATGGACGACCGGCTTGAACAGGTTCGAGGCGGTGCCGTCGCCATTGCGACCGTCGGTCAAGGCAGGCGGAGCGCCGCCGGAGGATGGCGCAAACGCCCGCGCCTCGATGCGGCGGGCATCACCATCCTCGATGCGCGAGACCAGGAAGCGGCCATCGGGACCATCATTGAGCGAGACGACATCGCCAGGCTGCACATCCAGCCGGCTCGGCGCCAGCGAGAAGCGCAGCGAGCGGCGGGCGATTCTGACGTCGCGCAGCAGCGCCTCGGCCGCATCAAGCGCCGTTTCCTCGGCAAGCACGGCCGGCAAATCCTGCTTGATCAGCCGGCTCGTCGCCTGCCCGGCGCGGTGCGAGCGGGCGCTTGCCTGCTCGTAATCGAGATCGGGATTGTAGAAGGTCAACACCGCCTCGGCGGCGAAATCGCTGTCATGGCCACGGGTCTCCTGCCAGAGCGGTTCATTCTCGCTGTCGACGAGCGTTTCGATCCGCATCGCAGGCAAGCTGGCGCGTGTGCGGGAGCGGAAGCGCAGGAGGCCGGCATCCTCGAAGGCATCGATCTGGAACGCCTGCAGCAGCGGCTCGATCAGGTCGCGGGCCGAGCCGAGTTCTCCCTTGACGTAACCGATCAGGTCGCCGCTCACCTCGGAGACGTCGAAATCAACAAAGCCGTGGTCGCGCAGCACCGTCGCCACGATATCGGCCAGGGTGCCGGCGCCAAGCCGACCATTCAGCCAGTGGCCTGTGCGCCAATTGCCGCCGTCGGACCAGATATCCGTTGCCAGCGGGAAGGCCGGAAACGGCCGCGCATCCCAGCACCAGACGAAGAGATGCGAGGGATCGACCATGCCATCAGGCGCACCATCGCCAGCCCACCAGAGACGGTGCGCTTCGAGAAAACGGCGCTGCATGCTGTCCGAGCGCATGCCGCTCGAGAAATACG